>CAYVBN010000303.1:0-11868 GCA_964449645.1 uncultured Hyphomicrobiales bacterium | reverse complement strand
ACGGCCAGCACGATTTCGGCACCAACGCAGCCCGCATCCGCAGCCTGATCGACGACATCGACGACTACATCGGCAACGAGAAGCTCGAGCGCCCGCCGACGCCGCAAAAAGCTAGCCAGCCGGCCAAACGCGGTCAGCCCGCGAGGCGATAGCTGCCGGAGAGCGACGGCGCGCCGTCGGTCGCGACGAGACCGCGAGCGACCAAATCTTCCAGATGGGCCATGACGGAAAGCCCGGCGGCTCCGATCAGCCGCGGGTCGATGCCGATATAGATCGCCCGCACCAGCGTCGGAATGTCGGCCGGCCCCTTGCCAAGCCGGTGGAGGATCGAGACCTCGCGCCCCTGGCGGTGGCGGATGTAGGCCTGCACGAACTGCGGCGCGTCGCGGACCACGCCGCCGTGGCCGGGGAAATAGGTTTCCTCCGTGCGGCGCGTCAGCTTGTCGAGCGAATTCATGTAGTCGCTCATCGCCCCATCGGGCGGCGCCACGATCGACGTCGACCAGGCCATGACGTGATCGCCGCAGAACAGCGCGTTCGCTTCGCGCAGCGCGAAGGCCATGTGGTTCGCGGTGTGGCCGGGCGTGGCGACGGCCTCGATGGTCCAACCCGATCCGTTGATCACCTCGCCGTCGGCGAGCTGCCGGTCGGGACGGAAATCAAGGTCCCCGGCCGCATCGAGCGGATTCACCTCGCCGATGTGCAGGGGGCGCGCGGCGCGATGCGGCCCCTCCGCCAGGACTTCCGCGCCGGTCGCCGCCTTGACGGCGGGGACCGCCGGCGAATGATCGCGGTGCGTGTGGGTGACGAGAATGTGGGTGACCGTCTCGCCGCGCACCGCGTCGAGCAGCGCCGCGATGTGGCGCGGATCGTCCGGGCCCGGGTCGATGATGGCGACCTGCCCGCGGCCGACAATGTAGCTGACCGTCCCCTTGAAGGTGAACGGCCCGGGATTGTCCGCCAGGATACGGCGCACCCCCGGCGCGATCTCCTCGACGGCGCCGGGCGCCAGGTCGAGACGCTTGTCGAATGGAATGTCCTCGCTCATCGACCGAGGACATGAGCGCTCGCGCAAGCGCAGTCAAGTCAACGGGGTCGGCGCGCCGAAGCTGCTCGGCGCACCGGGGCGCGCGTGCGACAGACATGCGCCCTGACTCGGAAACGCGCAGCGGTCAGTCGATCGTCGTCCCGGCGAACTTGACCACCTTCGCCCACTTCTCCGTTTCGGCCTTCATCAGCGCGCCGAACTCCTCCGGCGTCCCGGTGATCGGGGTGCCGCCGAGCTCGGCGAGCCGCGCCTTGATCTTGGGATCCGCCATGGCGTCGTGGACCGCCTTGTTGAGGATCGCGACCACCTCCCGCGGCGTCCCCTTCGGCACGCCGATGCCGAACCACGCGCTCGCCTCATAGCCCGGAACGGTCGCGGCGATCGGCGGAATCCCTGGCAGCGCATCGGACGGCGCACTGGTCGTCACGGCGAGCGGGCGCAGCGCACCCGAGCGGATGTGGCCGATCGACGACGGCATGTTGTCGAACATCACCTGGACGGTGCCGGCGAGCATGTCGGTCAGGGCCGGACCGGAGCCGCGATACGGCACGTGCGTGAGCTTCACGCCGGTCATCGCCATGAAGAGTTCGCCCGAGAGATGGATCGAAGTCCCGTTCCCGGACGACGCCATGTTGACCTTGCCCGGATTGGCCTTCGCATAGGCGATGAACTCGGCGACCGTCTTGGCCGGAACCGCCGGGTTGACCTCCATGACGTTCGGCACGCGGATGATGCCCGCCACCGGCGCGATGTCGCGCAGGAAATCGAACGGCAGCCTGCGGTAGAGCGTGGTGTTGATGGCGTTCGCCGGATTGACGAGCAGGAGCGTGTAGCCGTCGGGCGCCGCCTTGGCGACCGCATCGGTGCCGATGTTGTTTCCGCCGCCCGGCTTGTTCTCGATGACGAACTGTTGCCCCAACCGCTCGGAGAGCGACTGCCCGATCAGACGGGCGACGATATCGGTCGTTCCCGCCGGCGGATACGGCACGACGAAGCGCACCGACCGTGTCGGATAGTCGGCGGCCGCGGCGGATCGCACGCCGGCGAACGCCGCACACGCGACGCACAGAAAAAAGACAAGGCGAAAGGCATTCCCACTTGAGGTCATGGCACTCCTCCCCTGCCCGCGACGGCGCTGCGGGTGCATCAGGTTTTTGTTTTTTCTGCCGTGGGGAAAGGGTACGCGCCCGGTGCCGGCCCGCACAAGCGCTCATCTGCTGGTTCTGCACCCGCAAAATCATCCCGAATCCCGTCTGGCCCACACCCACGATCATGGCGGAACATCGGCGCAGAATGCCCAATTCCGGCCGGAATATTCCGGTACGCACGCTGTCACGGCGCGCGATGTTGTGACGTGGGGATCAGGGGGTCATGATGTGCAGTACGCCGCGTCCCGGCGCCAGCCGGGATCGCATCCGTCTCATCTTTTTCCTCTTGCTCTCGCGGTAGCGAACGCTCTCGTTCGCTGTCGAGCACGCGCCTGCCGCTCGCGGCCGGTGCGCAGGTCGCTTCACGCGCTTCAAAGATTTATCGGCGATCGCCAAGGCTTCGATCGCTGACCGCATGGAGATACCGGCGAAAGCGGAAAGTCTCGCTTTCGTCCGCGTTGCCTCCGCTCGCCAGAGCGGAGGTGGTTCTCGCCCTCGTGGCGGGAGCCGAGTGAGGGGCTGCCCGGGGACATCGCGCCGTATCTTCGGCAGCCCCTCACCGTTCTCTGTCGATTATCTGCTCGTCTCGTTGCTCTGATTCGAGCGCGCGGCCGGAATGGCCGCCATGCAAAATCGTCTTTCGTCCTCTCCTTCTCCGCGTTGCAGGATTGTGCGTCGACGTCATGTCGCGCGGACGATCCGATCACAAGCGATCGCCGGATTAGGGAGACACGCCATGGGACGAAACGCCGATACATGCGGAACGCGAGCGGATAAGCGCAGCATCACGCCTTCGATCCTGCTCGCCGCGGCCTTGAGCTTGGCGCATCCGGGCCTCGCGGCGGCGCAGACCGATGATGCGCTCAAGAACGCCCAAAACGATCCGAGCTCGATCCTCACCTACGGGATGAGCTACAGCCACCAGCGCTTCAGTCCGCTCGACAAGATCAACCGGGAGAACGTCAAGCGGCTGGTGCCGGCCTGGTCCTACAGCATGGCCAGCAACTACGGCGAGGAATCGCAGCCGCTGCTCATGGACGGGGTGATGTACGTCACCAGCCATGACAAGACGGTCGCGCTCGACGCACTCACCGGCAAGGAAATCTGGAAGTCGCTCATCAGCTACCCGCCGGACACGACGCGTGTCGTCTGCTGCGGCATCGTCAATCGCGGCGCCGCGCTCTACCAAGGCAAGCTCTTCCGCACGACGCTGGACGCGCGCGTCATCGCCCTCGACCAGAAGACCGGCAAGGAAATCTGGAGCACCAAGTCGGGCGACGCCAAGGACGGCATCGCCATGACGGGCGCGCCGCTCATCGCCAATGGCGTTCTGGTCGTCGGCGTGGCGGGCGCCGAATACGGCATTCGCGGCTATATCGAAGGCTACGATCCGCAGACCGGCAAGCGGCTGTGGCGGCATTACACCGTGCCGCGGCCGGGCGAGCCGGGCGCCGACACCTGGCCCAACAACGCGGCCGACGCGAGCGGCGGCAGCACCTGGAACACCGGCTCCTACGATCCCGAACTCGATCTCGTCTTCTGGGGCATCGGCAATCCGGCGCCGTGGAATCCGCTGCTGCGCAAGGGCGACGATCTCTACACCGACACGATCGTGGCGCTGCGGCCGAAGACCGGCGAGTTCGTCTGGCACTACCAGATGTCGCCCAACGATCCGTTCGATCACGACGGCATCAACACGCTGATGCAGGCCGAGATCCCGGTCGACGGCAAGCCCACCAAGGTGGTGATGCAGGCCGGCCGCAACGGCTTCTTCTACGTGCTCGAACGCGCGACCGGAAAGCTCATCGCCGCCAATCCGTACGTCAAGGTGACCTGGGCCAAGGGCGTCGATCTCGAAACCGGCCGGCCGATCTGGACCGAGGAAACCAAGGCGGTGACCGAAGGTACCACGCGCGGCACCTTCTATCCGAACATTTCCGGCGGCACCAACTGGTTCCCGCCGTCGTACAGCCCGCGCACCGGGCTCGCCTACGTCAATACGCTGGCGATGGGCATGGAGTATCAGCCGCAGCCGATCTCCGAGATCAAGGATCTCAAGCCCGGCCAGCCGCACTACGGCGTGGACCGCAAGAACATCTTTCCCGATCCGGATCCGCGCGGCTATCTGAAGGCCATCGATCCGCTGACCGGCAAAAGCAAGTGGGAGACCGGTTTCAAGAGTCCGAACTGGGCTGGGACGCTGGTCACCGCCGGCGGTCTCGTCTTCACCGGAGAGCTCACCGGCGAGTTCATCGCGGTGGACGCGGACACGGGCAAGATCCTGTGGCAGTTCCAGACACCCTCGGGAATCATCGGCCAGCCGGTCACCTGGGAGCGCGACGGCAAGCAGTACGTGACGATCGCGAGCGGCATCGGCGGCGTCTACGCGCTCAAGACGCCCGACCCCAACCTCAGGCACGTGCCGGCCGGCGGCTCGCTCTGGACCTTCAAGCTGTTCGAGGACTGACCACCTCGGAGGCCCTCGCGCGTGATCGAGGAAGATCATGCGCCGGCGAAAAAGAGCGGAGCGCGATCCGGCGCAAAGTCTTTTGCCGATCGCGCTCCCGTTAGACTTCTCGTCCCATCCCCCCATCCCCTTCCCGGAAGACATGCCGATGACATCTCGTTTGATCGCGCAGTTCGCGGCGGGCCTGTTGGTCTTGTCCGCGGCCGTGGCCCGGGCCGACGACGCCAAAGTGACGGCGGGCGCGCGCGTCTATCAGAACTACTGCGCGACCTGCCACGGCGAGGAGCTGCAGAACAACACCAATGTCAGCTTCGACCTGCGGCGCCTGCGCGCCGACGAAGAGCCGCGCTTCGTCAATTCCGTGCTCAACGGCAAGAACGCGATGCCGTCCTGGAAAGGCGTGCTCGACGAGTCCAAGATCGAGGCGCTCTGGGCCTACGTCCGGGCCAACGCCTACGAGTGACAAGGCGCCCTTTCCATCTGAACACCGGAAAGCTGCCGATCCCACGGGATTGCAAGGCGAATCCGCAATTTTGCGGGTGTCCTTCCCGTACGTCGCCCGTTACAGAACGGATCGAGACTCTTTTTCGACCCCGCCCCCGCGGGGCGCTCGGCCGGGCATGCGATGCAATCCATCGAAACGCGAAGATCCTGGGTCGTCGGCCTCGCGGCGCTCGTCTGCCTCGGCATGTCGTTCGGCTCGCCGCTGGTCGCGGCCGTCGGTCTGAAGACGATCGCCGCCGAGATGGGCGGCGCCCGCTCGGTTCCGGCGCTGGCCGGCTCGCTGGCCTGGCTCGGCCTCGCAGCCGGCGGCATTCCGATGGGACGGCTCGCGGACCGCTTTGGCATCCGCTCGACCGTGATCTTCGGCGCGGTCATGATCTGCGTCGGGCTCTACGTTTCGACGTTCGGCCAGCCGTGGCACATGTATGTCGGCCACGGTCTCTTCGTCGGCTTCCTCGGCTATGCCGGGCTCAACGCACCGCTCTACGTCTACGTGAGCCGCTGGTTCGACCGGCGGCGCGGATCGGCGCTGGCGTTGATCTCGAGCGGCGGCTACATCGCCGGTTTCCTGTGGCCGACCATCATGGCGCGGGCGATCGACAGCTTCGGCTGGCGCTGGACGATGATCGGATACGGCGTTCTGGTCGCCATCATCGTGGTGCCGCTCGCATCGATCTTCTTTACCACGCCGCCCGAAGCTCCGAGCGTCGCAGCGGGAGGAGAGGCCGCCCGCAAGCCGCGTCTGTTCGGCTGGAGCCCCAATCTGGTGTTCTGCCTGCTCTCGGGCGCCTCGTTCCTGTGCTGCATCCCGATGGCGATGCCGCAGGGCCATCTGGTCGCCCTGTGCAGCGATCTCGGCCTGTCGGTGACGGTCGGGGCCGCGATGCTCTCCGTGCTGCTCGGCGCCGGCTTCGTCAGCCGTCAGGGTTGGGGACTGATCTCCGACCGGATCGGCGGGCTGCGCACGGCGCTCGTGAGCTCGGCCTTGCAGGCCGCCGCCGTCACCGGATTTCTCTACGTGCGCGAGGAGGCCGGGCTGTTCGCCGTTTCGTTCGGCTTCGGCGTCGGCTTCAGCGCGCTCATTCCCGCCTATGTGCTGACGGTACGCGAGCTGTTTCCGCTCAGCGAGGCGCACTGGCGCGTGCCCACCATCCTGCTGATGACCGGATCGGGCATGGCGATGGGCGGCTGGCTCGCCGGCTATCTCTACGATCACTTCGGCTATTACGGGCCGTCGTTCTCGGTCGGCCTCGGCGCGAACCTCGTCAACCTCGGACTGCTCGGGGTCCTGGTGCTGCGGCAGTACGCCCGACCAGCGTGAACGAGGCTGGGGCTCCCTCGGCAATTCACAGTTGCGGCGAAGGCGCCCTCCATCGCACCATGGCGTGTCGAAGGTCGGGGGGCCAGCTATGGCAGTCGTGTTTGGGGACAACCTACGTCGCAAGCACGTTGCGGTCGCAACTTACCTCATCGGGGCTGCTTGCGCGCTGGCAACCCTCGCCGCCACGGCGCATGCCCCGAGTGCGGAGATCGTCTGGGCATTTGCGTTTGTCCCCGTTGACTTCAGCCTGCATCCTGTCCGGTCTCTGTACACAATGCTCACGGCGGAGTTCATCCACGCGGGATTTGTGCATCTGGTCGGCAATCTTGTTTTCCTTATCGCATTCGGACGTTCGATCGAAAACCTGGTCGGAGCAGGGACTTTCGCCGCTGCGTTCATTGGGTTTGGAGCATTGTCGTTTCTGGGCTCTTGGATAATCGAGCCGACCTCGCACGCTGCTATCGTCGGTGCATCTGGCGCGCTGTCATGTTTGATGGGGGCATATACTGTCGTTTTTCCAACGGCCAAGCTACGCATCATACCATTTTTGCACATACCATATGTTCGCGCGTGGTTATTCGCCGGCGCCTGGCTTGCAATCCAATTTTGGGGCGCGATCGGAATCGGCGAAACCAATGGTGGCGTCGCATATGCCACTCACCTGACAGGTTTCGCAATCGGGCTGGTTTCGGGTGCGGCATGGAAGGAGTTCGCACTGGATACAGATCGCCTCATCGCTGAACTGAAGGACGAGGCATCGTCATGAAGCATTTCATTCTACTTTTTGCGGCAGCGATCACCTGTATCCTGGCCGCACTCGTTAACGTCGCCCTCGCAAGAATGATCGGACTCAACTTCTTTACGTTCAAACTATGGTTCGTAATCCCCGTAGGGGCGATGTGCGTAGGAATGCTCGGTGCAAGCGGCGCAATCCTTGCCGCACGCTACTTCCACATCCAGCCAACAATCGTCGACGCCGTGCTGATGGTCGTTGCTGCGATTGCGACGATGGTGCTTATCTACTATCTCGATTACACAACATTCGTACTCAGCGACGGCCGCAAAGCGTCGGATCTATTTGATTTCACGAGTTTTGTTGATCTGGTTTTGACTAAAGCCCACATGCGCATGGGGCGCGGGGCTGGCATCGACACCGGAGAAGTTGGCGAGCTGGGGTACGCTCTCGCCGCTCTTGAGTTTGTCGGCTTTTTGGTTGGTGGCGCTGCCACGTTTCTGATTATCAAAGGGCTCTGGCGCTGTGCCGACTGTGGCTCCTACTTGCGCAAACTAAAATCGAAGTCCACGAAGGAGCTTACATTCGAAGAGGCGAGCAAGCTCATTGAGTTGTTCAAGGGCGGCGATCTCGAGATGGTGCAAAGGGTAATGGCGTGGACACCCGCTCACCGCAGCTTCGATGACAAGGAGAATAGGGCACTGATCGCGTTCAATCTGTTCGGCTGTCCAACGTGCAAAGCCGAGGTTATCTCCACTCACGTCAGCGCGTTCAACGGCAAGGAATGGAAGGACGTTCCGGAACTCACCACCAGGCGCAATCTGACGCCCGGGCTCTCGCTGCGCGATGAGTTCGCGTAGACATGGCTCAGGGCGGCGCTCCAGTCGTCCTGAAACGCCGCCCTGATTTTTTGTGACGCGCGCCGGTATCCGGCGTGCGCTTGGTTCGGAAGTCGCGCAGGCCTCAGGCCCGCGCCAGATCGAACCGGTCGAGGTTCATCACTTTGTTCCAGGCCGCCACGAAGTCCTTCACGAACTTCTCCTGCGAGTCCGCGCACGCATAGACTTCCGCGAAGGCGCGGAGCTGCGAGTGCGAACCGAAGATCAGGTCGACGCGCGTGCCGGTCCACTTGGGCTGGTTCGTCTTGCGGTCCCGCCCCTCGTAGATGCCGTCGGAGCCGGCGACCGGCTGCCACTGCGTGCCCATGTCGAGCAGGTTGACGAAGAAGTCGTTGGTCAGCTTCTCCGGCCGCTTGGTGAAGACACCGTGCGGCGATTTGCCGGCGTTGGCGCCGAGCACGCGCAGCCCGCCGACGAGCACCGTCATCTCGGGGCCCGTCAGGGACAGCAATTGCGCGCGATCCACCAGCGCCTCCTCGGCCTTCATGAACTGCGGCTTGCTGCTGATATAGTTGCGGAAGCCATCGGCACGCGGCTCGAGCGGCGCGAACGACTCGACGTCGGTCTGCTCCTGCGAGGCATCCATGCGTCCCGGCGTGAACGGGACCCTCACGTCGACCCCGGCGTCCTTCGCGGCCTTTTCAACGCCCGCGCCGCCGGCGAGAACGATCAGGTCGGCGAGCGAGATCTTCTTGCCGCCGGACTGCGACGCGTTGAACTCCTTCTGGATCGCCTCGAGCTTCGCAAGCACCGTCTTGAGTTGTGCGGGCTCGTTCACCTCCCAGTCCTTCTGCGGGCTGAGACGGATGCGCGCGCCATTGGCGCCGCCGCGCTTGTCGGAGCGGCGGAACGTCGACGCCGATGCCCAGGCGGTCGAGACAAGTTGCGACACCGACAGGCCGGAGGCGAGGACCTTGGCCTTCAGCGCGGCAACGTCCTTCTCGTCGACAAGCGGATGATCGACCGGCGGAATCGGGTCCTGCCAGATCAGCGTCTCCTTCGGCACCAGCGGGCCGAGATAGCGCGTGACCGGGCCCATGTCGCGGTGCGTGAGCTTGAACCAGGCGCGGGCGAACGCGTCCGCGAACTGATCCGGGTTCTCGTAGAAGCGCCGCGAAATCTTCTCGTAGATCGGGTCGAAGCGCAGCGACAGGTCCGTCGTCAGCATGGTCGGCAGGCGCTTCTTCGACTTGTCGAAGGGATCCGGAATCGTCGGCTCGGCATTCTTCGCCTGCCACTGCCATGCGCCCGCCGGGCTCTTCGTCAGCTCCCATTCGTATTTGAACAGGTTCTCGAAGAAGTAGTTGCTCCACTTCGTCGGCGTCTGCGACCAGATGACTTCCGGGCCGCCAGTGATGGCATCGGGGCCGCACCCGGTGCCATGTTTGCTCTTCCAGCCGAGACCCTGGTCCTCGAGCGCGCCGCTTTCGGGCGCCGGTCCGATCAGCGACGGATCGCCCGCACCGTGGGTCTTGCCGAAGGTATGGCCGCCGGCGATGAGCGCGACGGTCTCCTCGTCGTTCATCGCCATGCGGAAGAAGGTCTCGCGGATGTCCTTGGCGGCCGCGAGCGGATCCGGCTTGCCGTTCGGCCCTTCCGGATTGACGTAGATCAGTCCCATCTGCACGGCGCCCAGCGGTTCGGCAAGCTGGCGCTCGCCGCTGTAGCGCTCGTCGCCGAGCCACGTCCCCTCGGGACCCCAAAAGAGCTCTTCCGGCTCCCAGACGTCGGCGCGTCCGCCGGCGAAACCGAACGTCTTGAAGCCCATCGAATCGAGCGCGACATTGCCGGCCAGAACCAACAGGTCGGCCCAGGAGATTTTCCGGCCGTACTTCTGCTTGATCGGCCACAGCAGCCGGCGCGCCTTGTCGAGGTTGGCGTTGTCCGGCCAGCTATTGAGCGGCGCGAAGCGCTGCTGACCGGCACCGGCGCCGCCGCGCCCGTCGGTGATGCGATAGGTGCCCGCGCTGTGCCACGCCATGCGGACCATCAGCCCGCCGTAGTGGCCGAAGTCGGCCGGCCACCAGTCCTGCGAGTCCGTCATCAGCGCATGCAGGTCCTTGATCACGGCATCGAGGTCGAGGGTCTTGAACTCCTTGGCTTAGTCGAATTCCTTGCCCATCGGGTCGGACAGAGGCGAGTTCCGATGGAGCATCTCGATGTCCAATGCGTCCGGCCACCAATCGCGGTTCTTGAGGCCGCGGCTACCGGTGAAGGGGCATTTGCCTGCGCTCTTGTCGTCAGTTTTCGCGTCCATGTTTCTCTCCGCATTTGGGGGTTCGGAGCAGCTCCGTGATCGGGTGTCTTAGTCCAACGCAGGCCATCAGGTAAAATCGGCTTTCGTGATTAGGTCGATAAGATCACCTGATGGCGCTGCAGCGAATTCACGCGCCGCTTGGAGGCTTTCTAACATAGTCAGCGGAAGCCTTGTGCGGCAGGGCCATGCTTGAGGCGGGGTCTTGGGCCGCGATTGACGCGCGGGTTCGGTGACGCGGTACGAGCTCACCGGCTGTGAAATGCGTTGTCGTTGCGTCGCGCGCGCCGATACGCGGGCACCGGAGCGGTTTCACGCTGCCATCAGCGGCTGGCAAATCCCTGATCGGCCACCATATCGGCTGTGCTTGCGGGTCACCGGGGTCAAGGCTATAAGACCGCCGACCAGCGACATCGGAGTGTAGCGCAGTCTGGTAGCGCACCTCGTTCGGGACGAGGGGGTCGCAGGTTCAAATCCTGCCACTCCGACCATCTTTTCAATGACTTACCTCACCTCTTCATCTTCGGCGCAACGAAATGCAACGCCGAGGCTTGAGTTACCGCGGCTATGCGAAGGCCCGCACGGTCAATCCTGGACGCTCGCAGGAACCCACAGTTCCCGGAAAGACAGCCGGTATCATACGGGAAGCGCGGCGCGGCGTGTCGAATTATCTATTTCGATCGTGAGCACCTAAGTCGCGTCGGGCCGGGGATGTCTAGGGCCGCGCACCAATGCGAGCGCGCTACAAGGGAAACGGACGAAATCCTTCATGCGTTGAACTCGCTCCATCGGCGAGACACAGGGAGGCCGAAATGAGAATGTTCGAGCAAGGTGAGGTCGACGCCGACATCAATGCGCGGCTGAGCGCGGCCGGGCTCGATCCCTCGGACCAGACCGTCCAAGCCATCAAGACGATCGTCAGCGGATACTACGCGGAGCGAACCGCCGAGGTGCTCGCGAAGGTGCGCGACGTGCTCGACAGGTTCGGCAAGGACGAATTGCACTGATTTGACCATACTGACTTGACCATGACGCTCCCACTCGTCACCCGCGTGGTCGCGCCAAATGCCGCGGGCGTTGCCACGGCCGCGCTCACGCTGGCGGCCGGCGGCCTCGTCGCCTTCCCGACCGAGACCGTCTACGGCCTCGGCGCGGACGCGACCGACGCGACCGCGGTGGCGCGGCTCTTTGCCGCCAAGGGACGCCCCTCGTTCAATCCGCTGATCGCGCACGTGAGCGACATCGCCGCCGCGCGACGGCTCGCCCGCTTCGATCCGGTTGCCGAGCGCCTGGCCGAGGCCTTCTGGCCCGGCCCGCTGACGCTCGTGCTGCCGAAATCCGCCGACTGCCCGGTCGCCGAGCTGGCCACCGCCGGTCTCGACACTATCGGGGTCCGGGTGCCGGCCCATCCGGTCGCGCGCGACCTGCTGCGCGACTTCGCGGGCCCGGTGGTCGCACCGTCGGCCAACCGCTCGGGCCACGTCTCGCCCACGA
>CAYVBN010000302.1:0-2848 GCA_964449645.1 uncultured Hyphomicrobiales bacterium | reverse complement strand
GGTCGGTCACCGGCACCGGCCCACAGAACGGCGTCGGCGGTTTTGCCGGCATGAACGCTGGAGAAATCAACCAGGCGTTCTCAACCGGTGTTGTGACGGGCGGAGCGGACAGCTTCGTCGGCGGGTTCGCGGGCATCAACGCGACGCTGGCATTGGGGAATTTCGATAACGGCGAACTCACCCATCTGCCGGGCAACATCGGGAGTCCCGCCACAACCGCGAGCATCAGCCAGTCCTTCGCGACCGGCTCGGCGACGGGCGGCGACGGCAGCACTGTCGGCGGGCTTGTCGGCGTGAACGGCGCCGATATCGATCAGACCTATGCGGTCGGTGCCGTGACAACCACGGGCTCGGGCGGAACGACCGGCGGTCTCGTGGCGGTGAACAATTCGGACGTGGCGCTTCCGCCGGCGGCTCCGTCGGTCCTCGTCGCCAACGGCAACGTCACCAATTCCTACTGGAGCACGGACGCGACCGGGCAACAGACGAGCGCTGCCGGCGATCCGCTCACGACTGCGCAGCTCATGGCGGCGCTGCCGCAGGGGTTCGCGGCGAACATCTGGTCCATCAACGCCGGCGCCAGCTTCCCATTCCTGACGGCGCAAGGCGGCAACGGCATTCCGACGCCGCCGCCCGGTCCAGGCCCCGTGCCGCTCGGCCCGCAGGATCCGTGCGCCGACCTGGCGCTGTGCGGAACGCAACTGATACCGACGCAGCAGGTCAACTTCTTCACCTTCCCGACCGATCCCAACCTGACGATTCCGCCCCCGCTGCTCACGGCGCTGACGACCAACGATCTCCAGCCGCCGAGCAATCCGGCAGCCGGCGGTCCGGGCAATGGCCCGGGGCCGGGTATCGGCCGCACGCTGAGCGAGCGCACGATCAGCGGCGTGCCGCCGCTCGGCGAGACGCGGTTCGTCCCAAACGAAGTGATCCTGCAGATTTCCTCGGAAGTCTCGCGTGACCGGCTCGACCGGCTCGCCCGCCAGCTTGGTCTGACGATCATCTCGTCCAAGAACTTCGGCCTGGTCGGGCGGACGATCTACCGCTTCCGCATGGCTCAGGGCAGCGACATCCGCGATATCATCCGCAAGCTCGAGGCCAACCAGATCGTCGCCTCGGCGCAGCCCAACTACGTCTTCAAGCTCGGCCAGGAGAAAGAGGACAAGCTCCCGGCTCCCGGCCAGGCCGGCGCGGATGCCGGCGCCGGTGCCGATGCACAGAATAAGCTGCAGTCGCAGGATCCGCAGAACAAGGATTCCGACGTCACCGGCAATCTCACGGTCGGGGATTCGGCCCAGTACGTGATCGAGAAGCTCAAGCTCGGCGAAGTGCACCGGCGTGTGCGTGGCGACAACGTCACGATCGCGGTGATCGACTCCGAGATCGACTCGCGCCATCCCGACCTGCAGGGCGCGGTGGTAGAGAAGTTCGACGCCGTCGGCGGCCCGGACAAGCCGCACGTCCACGGCACCGCGATGGCGGGCGCCATCGCCTCGCACCATCGCCTGCTCGGCGTCGCGCCGGGCGTGCGCGTGCTGGCCGTGCGCGCGTTCGGCGACGCGTCCGCGAGCGCCGAGGGGACGAGCTACAGCATCCTCCAGGGGCTGGACTGGGCGATGAAAGAGGGCGCCCGCATCGTCAACATGAGCTTCGCCGGCCCGCGCGACCCGATGCTGGAGCGCGTGCTCAAGACCGCGCACGACAAGGGCATCGTTCTCGTTGCTGCCGCCGGCAATGCCGGCCCGAAGTCGCCGCCGCTCTTTCCGGGCGCCGACCCGAGCGTGATCGCCGTGACCGCGACCGACGTCAACAACCGCCTGTTCACGATGGCCAACCGCGGGAAATACGTGGCGGTCGCCGCGCCCGGCGTGGACATCCTGGCGGCGGCGCCGGACGGCAGCTATCAGCTTACGACCGGAACGTCGGTTGCCGCCGCGCACGTGAGCGGTGTTGCCGCGCTCCTGCTCGAGCGCAATCCGAAGCTGACGCCGGATGCCGTGCGCAAGATCCTCACCTCGAGCGCCGACAAGCTTGGGGCCAAGAGCCAGCCCGACCTGTTCGGTGCCGGCCTCGTCGATCCCGAACGCGCGCTGAGCGAACTTTCGGGCGCAACGAGCGACGCGACCGGATCGGTGAGGCGCGTGACGCATTAACGCGACGCACGAGGACGGACCCGCTTTGGGGGCAGGTCCCGGCGCTCAGCCGGCGCGCGCCTTCGCCGCATCCGGTTCGCGATCCTGCGCCGCGGCAAAGAACGGCGCCTCGACCAGGGCGCGTTCGAGAGTCGCCAGTGCCGTCTGGTGGTTCGACCGGATGAGCGCGGCCGCCAGCGCGCCGTCGCGTTCTTCGAAAGCGCGGAACAGACGGACATGGTCGTCGAGCGATTTCTGCAGGCGTCCCGGTTGTGACAGGCTCAGCCGCCTCAGCGGCAAGGTGCGCAGAAGCAAAGAATCGACGATCCGCTTGATGAGGCGATTGCCCGCGATCTGCGTGCTGTACTCGTAGAACTCGACGTTCGCCCACACCTAGGCGCTGACGTCACGCTGGGCTTCCCCCAGCGCGACCAGGATCTCCCGCAGGTTCTCGAGCACGTCCGCCGTCGCGCGGGAGGCGAGGTCGGCGGCCGCCAGCGCGAGCAGCGCCCCGCGCGTCTGGTAGATCTCGCGAACCTGCTGCAGGTCGTAGGTGAGCACGCGCGGCCGCCGCCGTGGGGGGATTTCGACCAGGCCTTCCTTCTCCAGGAGCAGTAGCGCTTCGCGAACCGGCGTGCGGCTCGTCGCGTAGAGGTGCGCCAGATCGACGGAGTTGAGGTCGTCGCCCGGCAGCCGGATCCCTTCGACGATCT
>CAYVBN010000301.1:0-5208 GCA_964449645.1 uncultured Hyphomicrobiales bacterium | reverse complement strand
GACCGGCTCGCCGCTGCGCGCGAGGAGATCGAGCGCGCCGGCGGCCGCACGCTCGCCATCAGGACGGACGTGCGCGACCGCGCCGCCATGAAACGCGCGTTCGACGCGGCCGAGGACGCGTTCGGGCCCGTCACCATCCTGGTCAACAATGCGGGCGTCGCGCATGCGCACCGCATCACCGAGCTTCCCGAAACGGAATGGCGCCGCGTTCTCGACACCGATCTCGACGCCGTCTTCTTCTGGGCGCAGGAGGCGGCGGCCCGCATGCTGGCAGCGAACACGGGCGGCGCCATCGTCAACATCGCCTCGGTGCTGGGCCTGAACGTCTCGAAGGGCGTCGCCGCCTATGCGGTCGCCAAGGCGGGTGTCATTCAGCTCACGAAGGCGCTCGGGCTCGAACTCGCCCACAAGGGCATCCGGGTCAATGCGATCGCGCCCGGCTATGTCCGCACCGACATGAACCGCGACTTCCTCGACGAGGCTGGCGCCGAGCTGGCGCGGAAGCTTCCCGCGCGCCGGCTGGGCGAGGAGCGTGACCTCGACGGCGCGCTGCTGCTGCTCGCCTCCGATGCGGGCCGCTACATGACGGGCACGACCGTCGTGGTCGACGGCGGGCATGTGCTGGCGCTGCGGGAGTAGCGCATGATCCCGAAAAGTGGACACCGGTTTTCGGATAAGATCATGCTCAAAGCAAAAAAGCATGATCCCGAAAAGTGGACGCCGGTTTCCGGATAAGACCATGCTCAAAAGATACCTAGAGAGACCTCATGGATTTCGCACTGCCCCGGGACATCGAAGACATCCGTCGCCGGACACGCGACTTCGTCGACGCGCGGGTGCTGCCGCTCGAACAGGACAGGGCCAATTTCGATGCGCACGAGAACCTGCGCATCGATCTCATGCGCAAGCTCAACGAGGAGGCGAAAGCGGCCGGCCTGTGGGCGCCGCAAGCGCCCGCGGACTACGGCGGCATGGCGCTGCCGATGGTCGGGCAGGCCGTGATGTACGAAGAAGCGAACTGGTCGATCTTCGGCCCGCTCGCGTTCAACTGCGCGGCCCCCGACGACGGCAATATCAGGCTGCTCTCCCGCGTCGGCACGCCGGAACAGAAAACAAAATGGCTGCGCCCGATCGTCGACGGCAGCGTGCGCTCCTCCTTCGCGATGACCGAGCCCGCGCCGGGCGGCGGCTCCGATCCGGCCATGATCCTGACGCGCGCCGAACGCAAGGGGGACACGTGGGTCGTGCGCGGGCGCAAGTGGTTCATCACCGGCGCCGGCGTCGCCGCGCATTTCATCCTGATCGCGCGCACCTCCGACGATCCGCGCCACGGCCTCACCGCGTTTCTCTTTCATCGCGATCAGCCCGGCTGGCGCATCGTGCGGCGCATCCCGATCATGGGGCCCGAGGAGCACGGCGGCCATTGCGAGCTGGAATTCGACGGGCTCGAGATCGCCGACGCGGACGTGCTCATGGGGGTGGGCGACGGCCTCAAGGTCACGCAGATCCGGCTCGGGCCGGCGCGGCTCACGCACTGCATGCGCTGGCTCGGCCTGGCCCGGCGCTGCGTGGAGATCGCGCAGGACTACGTGTCGCGGCGCGAAGGTTTCGGCGTCCGGCTCGCCGAGCGCGAGAGCGTGCAGATCAAGCTCGGCGAGGTGGCGCAGCAGATCGAGATCGGCCGGCTTCTGACCATGCAGGCGGCCTGGAAGCTCGACCGCGGCGAGCGCGCGCGCAAGGAGATCTCGATGGCGAAGGTGCAGGTGGCGGACGCGCTTCATCGCGCCGCCGACGTCGCGATCCAGCTCAACGGCGCGCGGGGCTATTCCAAGGATACCGTGCTCGAATGGATCTACCGCTACGCGCGTGCGGCACGGCTCGTCGACGGCGCGTCGGAAGTTCACAACATGGTGCTCGCGCGGCTGTTGCGCGAGGAAGGCCGCGATTTCTGGCGCTGGGGCTAAACCGCCATCAGGAACGGATGGCCATCGCGCGCGGCTCGCGCGTCATCTCTCCCCGACGGGGCGAGGTAAAGATCTTCGCGGCGCCTCGCGAATTGCATCGACCGGCGATGGTTCCCGGCCGAACGGCATGATGCGCCCTGCGTCTGTTGGTGCAAATGGTGCAAATTAATCGTTAACGCGCCATTCGCTTGCAACCTCAGGGAGAGCGGCCATCCTGCTGCGTCAGACAGCAGGAGCGGACCCATGCAGGATCGGCGAAAGGAGCAGCGCTGGCCGGCGCTTCTCGGCGCGACGATCGCGTTCGACCGCGGCTTCGGCACGGCCGAATGCACGGTGCGGAATTCGTCTCCGACGGGAGCCCTGATCAAGCTGCACGGGACCGCTTTCGTGCCGGAGCAGTTCGAGCTCGCCATCGCGCGCCGCGAGCGGGCTTATCTGGTCCGCCGGCGCTGGCGGCGGGAAGGCGAAATCGGCGTCGAGATCGAAAGCGTTCGGCCGAAGGCACCCGCCGCTCGCGTGCGGCGCGGCCGCAACCTGAAGCGGCTGCAGGACGAGAACGCGGCGCTGCGCCGCCGTCTGGCCGATCTCGGCGAGTGACGGCACGCGCGGCCGTTCGTTGTCCACCGCGATGAACCTGGACACTCGGGTTCTGTCCTCGCCCCGTTCATCCGCACGCTGACCTCGCTGCGCCGCAATATCCGGCATCCATTTCGCACCCGGCGAATCCGTGTGCGGCCGCCTCGCGTCGGTTTCGTACGATCAGGGGTCGCGCGGGCGGCCATCTTGCGGTAAATTGCGCTCGTCCGCTCTTCTGCGGAATTTCCTTGCGAAATGCAGTCTCCCATGTGGCCTGCACGCGGCGCGACGGCGCGCGGCATTGCCGGTCCACACAGCCACGAATATTTGTGGAAGAGGTGGGGGGAAGGCCCCTGGCGCGGTCCGTGGTTCCGCGTCATGGTGTGGTGCGGAGACCTCATCGATGGCGCTGCGATCCGTCAGCCTCGACGACAAGTATGATCTGAGGCAGAGCCGCGTCTTCGTCACCGGCTATCAGGCGATCGTCCGCCTCTGTCTGATGCAGAAGGAGCGGGATCGGCGTCTCGGCCTCAATACCGCCGGCTATGTCACCGGCTATCGCGGGTCGCCGCTCGGCGGACTCGACCAGCAGTTCGAACGCGCGGAGGAACACCTCCGGCAACGCGATATCCTGTTCCGATCCGGCATCAACGAGGATCTCGCCGCCACCGCTCTCTGGGGCTCGCAGCAGGCGGAACTGCGCGGAGAAGGCAAGTACGATGGTGTGTTCGGCCTCTGGTACGGCAAGGGGCCCGGCGTCGACCGCTCCGGCGACGCGTTCCGCCACGCCAATTTCGCCGGCACGTCCAAGCACGGTGGCGTGCTCGCCCTCATGGGCGACGACCACACGGCCGAATCCTCGACCACCGCCCATCAATCGGAATTCCACTTTGTCGACGTGATGGTCCCCATCCTGAGCCCGGCGGGCGTGCAGGAGATCATCGATTACGGACTTTACGGCTGGGCAATGTCGCGCTTCACCGGCACCTGGGCGGCGCTCAAGTGCATGCACGAGACGGTGGAATCGACCGCCGTCGTCGACGGCAGCCTCGATCGGGTGAACATCGTGATCCCCGATGACTTCCGCATGCCGGAGGGCGGGCTCAACATTCGCCTGCACGACACGGTCCTCGGCCAGGAGGCGCGGCTCTACGACTACAAGCGCGACGCCATGCTGGCCTTCGTGCGCGCCAACAAGCTCAACCGCTACATCACCTCGGGCGGGCGCAATCCGCGCATCGGCATCATCACGGTCGGCAAGAGTTATCTCGACGTGCGCCAGGCGCTCGACGAGCTCGGGATCGACGAGGTGCGATGCAACGATCTCGGCCTGCGCATCTACAAGATCGCCTGTCCGTTCCCGATCGGGCGGCAGGATCTCACGGAATTCGCCGCCGGTCTCGATCTCATCATCGTGGTCGAGGAGAAGCGCTCGCTCATCGAGGTGCAGGTGCGCGAGGAGCTCTACGGGACGGCCAACCAGCCGGTCTGCATCGGCAAGAAGGACGAGCAGGGCAACTGGCTGTTCCCGGTCAAGGGCGCGCTCGATCCGAACGACGTGGCGATCTGCATCGGCGAGCGCATCCTGCAGCGGGTGCACGACGAAGGGATTGCCGCGCGGGTCGCGCGCCTCAAAGAGGCGCAGCGCGTGCTCGCCGAGACCCCGGACATCGCCCAGCGCATCCCGTATTTCTGCTCCGGCTGTCCGCACAATTCCTCGACCGTCGTGCCGGAAGGCATGCGCGCCTATGCGGGCATCGGCTGCCACTACATGGCGCAGTGGATGGACCGCTCGACGCTCGGCTACACGCAGATGGGCGCGGAAGGCGCCAACTGGATCGGCGAGGCGCCGTTCTCGAACCGCGATCACGTCTTCCAGAACATCGGCGACGGCACCTACAACCACTCGGGGTCGATGGCGATCCGCGCCGCGATCGCGGCGGGCGTCAACATCACGTACAAGATCCTGTTCAACGACGCGGTCGCCATGACGGGCGGCCAGAAGAACGACGGCGGGCTCACCGTGCCGCAGATCGCCCGCGAGGTCGCGGCCGAAGGGGCGAAGCGCGTCGTCGTCGTCACCGACGAGCCGGGCAAATATCCGCGCGGCACCCAGTGGCCGGAGGGCCTCACGGTCCACCACCGCGATGAGCTGATGTTCGTGCAGACGGAGCTCGCGCGCATCCCAGGCGTCACGGTGTTGATCTACGACCAGACCTGCGCGGCCGAGAAGCGCAGGCGCCGCAAGCGCGGGCTTTATCCCGATCCCGACCGGCGGGTGGTCATCAACGAGCTCGTCTGCGAGGGCTGCGGAGACTGCGGCGTGCAATCGAACTGCGTGTCGGTGCAGCCGCTCGAGACGGAGTTCGGCCGCAAGCGCACCATCGACCAGTCGAGCTGCAACAAGGATTTCTCCTGCCTGCGCGGCTTCTGCCCGTCGTTCGTGACGGTCGAAGGTGCAAAGCTCAAGAAGCCGCGGGCCGTCGCCGAATCCGCGGATGCGAGCCCGCTTCCCGAACCGCAGATTCCCGAGATCGATCGCACCTACAGCATCATCGTCACCGGCGTGGGCGGCACCGGCATTGTCACGGTCGGGGCCATTCTGGGCATGGCGGCGCATCTCGAGGGCAAGGGCGTCGGCATCATCGACATGGCCGGCCTCGCGCAG
>CAYVBN010000300.1:0-12897 GCA_964449645.1 uncultured Hyphomicrobiales bacterium | reverse complement strand
GGCCGAGTCCCGTCAGGCCGGTGAGCACCATGATGGGGCGATCGGCCTCGCGCGCGAGTTGATAGAATGGATCCCAGCGCGGATCGCTCGCCGGCACGCCCGTCACCTGGCCATTCACGCAGAGACCGATGAAACCGGCATTCGCCGCCAACGCGCGGTCGAACTCACGGACCGCTTCGAGCGCGCGGCGCGGATCGAACTGCAGCCAGTGGCCGAAGATGACGTCCGGATTGTCGCGCTGGACCGCGAACGCGTAGTCGTGGTGTTCGCGAATTTCCTCGATCGGCAGAAACTTCGTGAACGACAGATCCAAAATGGTGCGGACGTTGTTGGCGCGGAAATAGGCGGTCATCTCCTCCTCGGAGAAGAACACCGCCTTCGTCTTCCAGATCTTCTCCTGCTGCGCGAGCTCCGCATCGGTGCGGAAAATGTAGCCGCGGCGCGTGCCCCAATGCGAATGACAGTCGAAGATGCGCCTGCGTGTTTCCATCGGGCCTGATCTCATGTGGCGGGATGCTTTCGCCGGTCGATGAGGCGTTTGATCTTCGACGTCTGCGACAACCCCGTGAGGTGATCCAGTTCGCCGCGCCCCACCACCTCGACCGCGATGCTGACGCCGAGGGTTTCCTTCAGCCGGCGCACGAGGCAGGCTTGAAGATCGTTCCTGTCGATTTCAGAATCGATCGCCTCCACCTGGACGGTCATGTCTTCCCGGC
The DNA here is from genome assembly GCA_964449645.1 of uncultured Hyphomicrobiales bacterium. Lineage (GTDB taxonomy): Bacteria > Pseudomonadota > Alphaproteobacteria > Rhizobiales > Xanthobacteraceae > CAYVBN01. The sequence continues at coordinate 12,181 of CAYVBN010000300.1, read as the reverse complement.
CGCCGCCCACGCTGTCGACGATGCAGACATATTCGCCGGTGGTGCGGTTCTCTTCGGCGACGATGGCGCCGATCGCCTCGGGGAAGACGTTGACGCCGCGAAGCTTCACCATGTTGTCGCTGCGGCCGAAGATCTTGGTGATGCGCGGATGTGCGCTGCCGCAGGCGCAGGTTCCGTCCGCCAGGGCGGTGACGTCGTTCATGTTGTAACGGATCATCGGCGCCGCGTGCTTGAACAGCGTGGTGATGAACACGACGCCCTTCTCGCCGGGCCGCATGGGCGCAAGCGTCTCCGGGTTGTTGACCTCGAGGACGAACGCGTCCTCGAAGACGTGCATCCCGCTCTTGTGGCGGCACTCCGCCGCCATCGTGCCGCACTCGTTGCATCCATACGTGTCGAACACGTCGGCGCCCCACAGGCTTTCCAGCGCGCCGCGATCATCTGTTCCGAGGTGCACGATGAGACCCTTGATCCCGAGGGAGGCGGGATCGATGCGCAGTTCGTCGCGCGCCACCAGCCCCATGTGGCGGAGATAAGCCGGGAAGCCGATCAGGAACTTGGCCTTCCACGCCTGCAGCAATTCGATCTGCCGCCGTGTCGGGGTCTGCGCCCCGGAGCCGGTCATCACCGGGACGGCGCCCGTGTACTTCCAGATGCCCTCGCGGGCGAGTACGCCGCCGTTCGTCAGGCCCATCGACAACGCCACCTGGACGAGATCGAAGGGCCGCACGCCCTGCATGTAGAGGCGCCGCCCGGTGATGATGTTCATCACCTCGCGATCGCGCGGCGTGAAGATCATCGGCCGCGGCAAGCCCGTCGTGCCGCCGCTTGTCTGCAGGATGAGCGGCATGGGGTCGTCGTGCTCGGGGTCGATGCCGATGTAATCCATCCACGGCGGGTTGGGGTTGAGCCCTTCCCGCAGATCGTGCACCGAGAACGGCGGGATTTTCGTCAGATCGTCGAGCGAGCGGATGTCGCCCGGCTCCATGCCATGGGCGCCCCAGTGCCGGCGATAGAACGGGACCTGCCACGCGCGCGCGACCTGGCGCAGGAAGCGCTCGTTCTGCAGCGCACGCAGCGCATCAGCCGACATCCGGTAGGTCGTGTCGAAATAATCCGGCGCCGGCGGAAACTCGCGCCACAGCGCATCGAAGTCGAGCGCCGCGTGATAGCGCGGGATGGACGTTCGGACGGCTCGATCCTGCATACCCGACACTGCTCGCTCTCGCCTCGGCCGCCGCTCCCGGGGGTACCGGCTTTCCTTGCCGATCCATTCCCGCCTGGACATCTGCGCGAATTGTGCACATAGTGCACAAACTGTACACAATATGCACATTAGATGAGCCCAATGGACGCTGTCAAACCAGGCAAACCGCAACGGCCGCGGCGCAAGGGCGCACCGCGGTCGAACTCCGGCCCCGCTGCGCGCTTCGCGTTCGTGCAGTCGCTCGAACGCGGTCTCGCCGTCATCAAATCGTTCGGCGAGCACAAGCCCGAGCAGACCCTTTCGCAAGTCGCCGATGCGACCGGTCTCGATCGCGCCGCCGCGCGGCGTTTTCTGCTCACGCTCGAGCGGCTCGGATACGTGGAGCAGAACGGCCGTTCGTTCCGGCTGCGGCCGCAGACCCTGCAGCTCGGCTATGCCTACCTCTCCTCACTTCCCTGGTGGCAGAACGCGCAGAGGGTCGCCGAGCGGCTCGCCGACAAGTTCGGCCAGAATTGCGCGATCGGCGTGCTCGACGGACACCAGGTGCTCTACGTCGCCTATGCGTCAGCCGCCCGCTTCCCCGTGCTCAACCGTTCGGTGGGGACGCACCTGCCGGCGTTCGCGACCGCCATCGGCCGGCTGCTGCTCGCGGGGCTCGACCCGGCCGCACTGCACGAGCGCCTGTCCTCGGGCGGCCTCGAAAAGCTGACGCCGCACACCGTCGTCGACCGCACCAAGATCGCCCGCATCCTCGCGGAGATCCGCTCGAACCGATATGCCTTCGTCGATCAGGAGCTCGAGATCGGCTTGCGCTCGATCGGGGTCCCGATCGTCAATCGCCGCGGCGAGCTGCTCGCCGCCATGAGCATCAGCATCATCGACAGCCGCATGTCGCGCGCCGCCATCGTCGATCGCTACCTCGAACCGTTACAAACAGCATCCCGGGAGATCACCGACGCGCTCGCGACATGAGCCGCGGACGGCACGCGAGCAGCCGCTGCCGGAGGTGTCGACATGGCGTTTACCTTCCCGGCTGCGATCGACGGCACTTTGGAATTCAACGCGAGAGAAAACGCCGATGCAGAGCGGCCATCGCAAAATGGCAAGGCCGAATTATCGACCGGGAATTGACCGACGGTGTTAAGATCGAACACAAAATGTGGCGCCCGCCCCTTTGGAGAGAAAGCATGAACACCGCTGTCCCGCTCAAGAGTCTCAAAGCACCGCCGCTGCGTCTACCGGAGCATCGCGACGCGTTCTACGGCGGCACCTGGCACAAGCCGAAATCCGGACGCTACGTCGACGCCATCAATCCCGGGACCGGCGAATCCCTCGGCCCGGCCGCCGATTGTGGCGCTGCCGACGTCGACGCCGCGGTGAATGCCGCCAAGGCGGCTTTCCCGGCGTGGCGCGATACGCCGCCGTTGGAACGCGCCCGGCTGTTGCGGCGGATCGCCAATGTGCTGCGCGAACACGCCGAAGAGCTCGCGCTGATCGATGCCGCCGATTGCGGCAATCCGTATGCCGAGATGGTGCGCGACGCGACGGTCGCGGCCGCGCAGATCGAATTCTACGCCGGTCTCGTCACCGAGATGAAAGGCGCGTCGATCCCGATGGGTCCGGACGTCGTCAACTTCTCGGTGCGCGAGCCGCGCGGCGTCGTCGGCCGCATCATTCCGTTCAATCATCCGTTCATGTTCTGCGCCGGCAAGTCGGGCGCACCGCTCGCCGCCGGCAACACGGTGGTGATGAAGCCGCCGGAGCAGGCTCCCCTCTCCTCGCTGCGCCTCGCCGAGCTGATCGGCGGCATTCTGCCGCCCGGCGTGTTCAATCTCGTCCCCGGCGGCCGCGAAGCGGGCTCCGCGCTCTCGTCCCACCCGGGCGTCGCCATGATCGCGCTCATCGGTTCCGTGCCGACCGGCCGGGCGGTGATGAAGGCCGCGTCCGACACCCTCAAGCCGGTCATGCTGGAGCTCGGCGGCAAGAACGCGCTGATCGCCTATCCGGACGCCGATCCGGACGAGGTTGCCGACGGCGTGATCGGCGGTATGAATTTCACCTGGTGCGGACAGTCGTGCGGCTCGACCAGCCGCGCGTTCATCCACGAAAAGATCTACGACGCCGTGCTCGCCAAGGTGAAGGCGAAGATCGGCCACTACAAGCCGGGCATCGCCACCGACCCGGCCACCACGATGGGCTCGATCATCTCCAAGACGCAGTACGAGCGCATCCTGGGCTTCATCGAATCCGCCAAGCAGGAGGGCGCCCGCCTGCTTTGCGGCGGCGGACGCCCGGCCGATCCGGCGCTCGCCAAAGGCTTCTTTATCGAGCCGACGGTGTTTGCCGACGTGCGGCCCACAATGCGGATCGCCCGCGAGGAAATCTTCGGGCCCGTCCTGTCCGTCTTCAAATGGAGCGACGAAGCCGAGATGCTGAGCGAGGTGAACGCGGTCGAATACGGCCTCACCGCTTCGATCTGGACCAACGACCTCTCGACCGCGCATCGCACCGCCGCCGCGGTGCAGGCCGGCTTCGTGTGGATCAACGAGGTCAGCAAGCATTTCCTCGGCGCGCCGTTCGGCGGCTACAAGCAATCCGGCATCGGGCGCGAGGAATGCTTCGAGGAATTGCTCGCCTACACACTGGAAAAGAACGTGCACGTGCGGCTGCGGCCGAAAAAGGCGTAGCCAGCCGAATTCCAGATTGCAGGATCGGCGAAGCCGGAGCCGGCTCGCCGCCGGGATACGAATAAATCAGGAACTCGGGCGCGTTCCGATTCAGTCAATCGGAACGCGCTCACGCTCCAGCACGGGGGCGGGAGCGACGCTGCGCACCGGCAGCGCGCTCCGGTCGGCCCCGATGTTCTCCGCAATGGCGATGATCTCGGGGATGAGGTCTTTTCGGCGCTGCGGGTTCCAGGCGGCGGCGATGCTCACGACCTTGATGGTCTCGACCAGCCGCCGGAACACAACATCGCTGCCGCCGAAGCGCATCGAGCGGCTCGGGACCATGCCGACCGCAACGCCGCAGCCCACATAGGCGATCTGCGACACGACCGAGCTGATCTCGAAATGGACCTGCGGCGAGAATCCGGCCGCTCGGCAGGCGCTGGTGATCTGGTCGAAATAGCTCGGGCTCGACCGGCGCGGAGGAAGGACGAAGATCTCGTCGGCGAGATCGGCGAGGCTGACCTGATTGAGCGCGGTGAGACGATGGTCTGCTGGCAGAACCAGCACCAGGTGATCGTGCACGATCGGTCGCACCTCGAGCGAGGAGACGTGATCGTCCACCCGCGCAAAGGCAATGTCGATCTCGCCGTTCTGAACGGCGGACAGCGCCTCGGAGCTCTTCATCTCGCTCATGCTCAACGACAGATCCGGGTAGCGCTGCTTGGCGATGCGCATCAGCCCGGGCATCACGTCGAACAGCGAGGAATTGATCGCCCCCATGGTGATGACGTCGCTGCGCCCCTGACGCGCGTCATTGACCGTGAGCTGCAGCCGGTAGGCGTGCTCCATGAACCGCCGCACTGGCGCCAGGATGGCGGCACCCTCCCGGGTCAGGCGCGCCCCTTGCCGCGACCGCTCGAACAAGCGCACGCCGAGCATCTTCTCGAGGAGCTGGATCTGCTGGCTGAGCGGCGGCTGCGACATGCCGAGCCGCTGGGCCGCCTTGCCGAAATGGCCCTCCTCGGCCACGGCGAGGAAGTACCAGAAATGACGCAACAGTCTGAAATCGATCATTCGACACGTTTCCCGTATGGCCGGATTTCCCACAACCAAGCCGGGAACAGGTGCTTCCCGCAGGCTGTCTGGGTTTTGATGACGATTTCCATATCGAGACGTGAGGCTAATCGGAATGGACTTCGGACGCCAGCACGCGATGATCGGGGCAGCGGCTGACAAGATCGCCAAGATCGCCGGCCTTTGGCCGAACCAGAAAGCCGCGGGGAGGACACCACCATGCGGCTATCCACCATTTCATCCTGTCTGCTGGCGCTCGCACTGACCGGATCGTGCCTGTCGGCACCGGCCCGAGCGGAGACGCAATATCCCGACAAGCCCGTCCGGATCATTCTTCCCTACGGCCCCGGCGGCGTCGCCGACGTCACGAACCGGCTGGTCGCCCAGAAACTCAGCGAACGGCTGGGGCAGAACTTCATCATCGACAACCGGCCCGGCGCCGGCGGCATCATCGCCGCCAAGGCCACGCTCGCCGCCCCGTCGGATGGCTACACGCTGTTTTCCAGCGGCAACGGCGCGGCGATCAACGAGTCGCTGTTCAAGAACCTGCCCTTCAGCCTCATGAAGGACTTCACGCCGATTTCGATGCTGGCCGAATTCGAGATGCTGCTGGTCACCAAAGGAGACTCCGAGCTCGATACGGTCGCGAAGGTGGTCGCCTATGCCAAAGAGCATCCCGGCAAGCTGAATTTCGGGGCGATCAACGTCGGGAGCACGCAAAACCTCTCGGCCGAGCTCTTCCGCATGGTCACCGGTGCCAACGTCACGCTCGTGACCTATCGCACCACGCCGGAGCTCGTGACCGCGATCGTCCGCGGTGACGTGAACGTTGGCTTCGATTATCTCGCCGCATTGCGGCCGATGATCACCGGCAAGCAGATCAAGGTCATCGCCACCTCGGGCGCTCACCCGAACCCGCAGTTGCCGGGCGTGCCGATCGTCAAGGACAGCGGCTATCCGGACTACGTGGTGACGAGTTGGAACGCCATATCCGGCCCCGGCAAGATTTCACAGGACATCGTCGACAAATTGAACGGTGAGATCCAGGCCGTGCTGAAGCTCCCCGACATCAAGGAGCGCATGGCGGCGCTCGGCATGGAGCCGATGATGGGCACGCCTGAGGACATGAAGGAACGACTGGCACACGACATCGAGAAATGGCGCGTGGTCATCGAGAAGGCCGGCATCCCGAAACATTAAGACGAGCACAAAAGGTTCGACATGAACGTGCAGGCAGCGAGTACATCCATTCCAAAAGGCGCCGCTCGGCCGCGGCTCAAGATCGCGGTCGCCTCGTATGGCCACACGCGGGCCATCAAGGACGGCAGCATCCCGATCGAAGGTGTCGATCCCGAATTCGTCGAGGTCGTTCCGATCATCCAGGCGTTCCGCCGCATGGTCCGCGATGTCGAGTTCGACATCTGCGAGATGGCGCCGACCACCTACATGATCGCGCGGGCGCGCGGCGCCCCCTACATCGCGCTTCCCATCTTCCTGATGCGCCGCTTCCATCACGGCGGCTTCGTCGTGCGGCCGGACGCCGGCATCCGCACTCCTAAGGATCTCGAGGGCAAGAAGGTCGGTGTGCGCGCCTATTCGGTGACGACCGGCGTGTGGACACGCGGCATCTTCATGAACGAATACGGCCTCGACTCGTCCAAGGTGACCTGGGTGGTCGACGACGAAGAGCACGTCACCTCGCTGGTGCTGCCGCCCAATGTGGTGCACGCGCCGGAAGGCAAATCGCTGCAAAGCATGATGGCATCCGGCGAGATCCAAGCGGGCTTCACCGGCCCCGCCGGTGTCGGCCGTGCCGGACCGCCGATCGCCAACTGGGACATGAATGCGCCGACCGGCGGCAACACCGGCACCTATCCGGAGCTGCTCGCCAACGTCGAACAGGTCGAAGCCGACTGGTATCGCCGCACGGGTATCTATCCGATCCACGGCCTGATCGTGGTCAAGGACGAGGTGATCGCCCGCCACCCCTGGCTGCCGCAGGCCATGATGAGCGCCTTCACCAAAGCGAAGGCGCCCTATCTGGAGAATCTGCGACTCGGCAAGGGCGACAGCCCCGAGGACAAGCGTTACCGCAGCTTCTTCTCGCTGATGAACGATCCCCTTCCGTACGGCATGGCGGCAAACCGGCCGAGCATCGAAGCGCTCGTCACCTACGCGCTGCAGCAAGGGCTGATCCCGTCCCGGCCCGAGCTTGACCGGATCTTCGTCAACATCGACGCCTGAAGCATTTCCAAAACAGAGAGAACAATGTCCTCGATCATCGACATCCATCCGCACATCGTCTCGCCCGACACGAAGAAATATCCGCTCGATCCGCTCGGCGGCACGCAATCGACCTGGTCGAGCGAGCGCCCGACGACCTACGAGATGCTGCTCGACGCGATGGACGCGGCCGGCGTGGCGAAAGCCGCCATCGTCCACTCCTCGACCGCCTACGGGTATGACAACCGATATGTGGCGGATGCGGTCGCGGCAGTGCCGCAGCGCTTCACCGGCGTCTATTCGATCGACGTGCTCGCGCCCGACGCGGTGAAGACCTTCGATTACTGGCTCGCGCGCGGCTGCACCGGCATGCGGCTGTTCACGACCGGCTCGACATTGCCAGACCAGGCGAAGTGGTTCGTCGATCCCAAGACCTATCCATTCTGGGAGCATGCGGCCGCCAAGAACATCCCGGTCTGCATGCAGATGAAGCAAGAAGGCATTCCGCTGCTGCGGCAGATCATGGACCGCTTTCCCAAGGTGACCATGATCCTCGATCACCTCTCGCGCGCGCCGTTCGAGGATGGGCCGCCTTATGCGAAAGCGGACGAATTCTGGCAGCTCGCCAAGTACAAACAGGTCTACCTCAAGGTCACGCCGATCAACGTCAGCGTGAAGAGCTGGGGCAAAGGCAGCCCCGACACGTTCTTCGGCAAGCTGATCGACACGTTCGGCGCCGACCACATCGCCTGGGGCTCGAACTTCCCCAATTCGATCGGCACCTTGAAGGAAATTCTGACCGCCGCGCAAAAGGCATTCTCCTTCGCCAAGGCCAGCGACCAGGACTGGATTTTCGGCAAGACCGCGCAGGTCCTCTACCCGGCGCTGAAGGACTGACGGCGCGCGCCGGCATCCGCAGATGCTGACGACCGTCGCACGTCATGCGGCGGCCGCCATGATCCTCTTCCCACGTGCGAGAAACGACCGTGACGGACAAGCGACACACCTACCGGGTGCGCGTGACATGGATCGGGAACCATGGGGCGGGTACGCCGAGCTATACCGGGTACGGTCGCGAGCATGTCATCAGCGCCGAGGGAAAAGAGGACATCGACGGATCGTCGGACCCGGCGTTTCGCGGCGATCCGGCGCGCTGGAATCCCGAGGAGCTTCTGGTTGCCGCGTTATCGGCCTGCCACCAACTTTGGTACCTCAACCTGTGCGCACGGGCGGGCATCTCGGTGCTCAGCTACGAGGACGAGGTCGAAGGAACGATGGTGCAGGAGCCGTCCGGAGGCGGACGCTTCACGCAGGTGCGGCTGCGCCCGAAGATCAGCTTGCGAGCGGGCGACGACGTCGATCTCGCCAAGCGGCTGCATCGGGAAGCACATGAGAAATGCTACATCGCGAACTCGGTCAACTTTCCGGTCGAGTGCGATCCTCACATTTCGGTCTAGAGCATGATCCGGAAAAATGGATGCCGGCTTTGGGACGAGATGCGAGACGCCGAGCGATGAACCGAGTCCTTCAAGGTTCCCCAATCCGATGCTGAAAGATTGATGCCGCAATGCCGCGCCGGACCCTGAAAGCTCTGCTCGGCACCTATCCGCACACTGCGCCGATCAAGTCGGGCACGCTGCGCTCGGACCGCTTCGATCTGGAATTCGCCGACATCGTGCCGGTCTGGGATGGCTTTAAGGGCATGATTCGGGAATCGAAATACGACATCTCGGAAATGGCCGCCGTCACCTATCTGATCGCAAAGGCGCATGGGAAACCGCTCGCGCTCCTTCCGGCCGCGATGATCGGCCGCTTCCAGCAGCCGTTTGCGCTCTACAATGCCGAGAGAGGGCCGCTCTCGCCGGCGGATCTCCCCGGCAAGCGGGTCGGCATCCGCTCCTTCACGACCACGACCGGCGCGTGGCTGCGCGGCATCCTGGCGAACGATTACGGCATCGACCTCGAGCGCATCAGATGGATCACGTTCGAGGATCCGCATGTCGCCGAATATCACGACATGACCGTGCGGGCGCCGGCCGGCAAGAAGATCCTCACCATGCTGCTCGACGGCGAGCTCGATGCCGTGCTGGGCGAGTCCTCAAGCGACCCGCGCCTACGCTGCCTGTTCGGCGATCCGGCCGCAGAGGCGCGGCGCTGGTACGAGAAACACAGGCTCGTCCCGATCAACCATCTGGTCGTCATGCGGAGTGAGGACGTGGCGGCGGACCCGGAAACCGCGCGCGAGGTCTGGCGATTGCTCTGCGAGGGCAAGCGTCTCGCCGGACCGCCGCCAGATCCCGATCCGCTGCCCTTCGGCATCGAGGCGAACCGGGCGGGCCTCGCGTTGATCGCCGAATATGCCTTTCAGCAAGCGCTCATTCCACGCCGCATCTCGGTTGACGAGATGTTCGCGGAGACGCGCGCGATCGTGGACGCCTGAAGGAATACACTACTCGAAGAGAGGATTTCACCGTGGCAAATTCCAGCAAGCTCAAGCTGTTCACGATGCTGGGCGACTACCCCGGAACGGCGGCGCTCAAGTCGGGTCAGCTCCGCTCCGATCTGGTTGATTTCTCGTTCGCCGACATCAAGGTCGCCAATACCGGTTTCAAGCCGCTGGTGCGCGAGCACAAGTTCGATCTGTCCGAGCTCGCCATCGTGACGTTCCTACAGGCGAAGGCTTACGGCAAACCCTACGTGCTCATGCCGGCCGTGATCGTCGCGCGTGCGCAGCATCACACCATCGCGTACGATCCGGAGCGCGGTGCGCTGAGCTCGGCGGGCCTCGTCGGCAAGCGCGTCGGCGTGCGCGCCTACACGGTGACGACGGGCGTGTGGGTACGCGGCATCCTGCACGAGCAATACGGGCTCGATCTCGACAAGGTGAAATGGGTCACCTTCGAGGACCCGCATCTCGCCGAGTACACCGATCCGCCGGGAATCGAGCGCGCGCCCGCAGGCAAGACCATGGCGCAGATGCTGCTCGACGGCGAGCTCGACGCCGCAGTGGTCGGCGACAAGCTGCCCGACCCACGACTGAAACAGTTGATCCCCGACAGCGAAGCCGCGGCGAAAGCCTGGGCCGACAAGCACGGCTCTCCGATCAACCACATGCTGGTCATCCGCAGCGAGCTCTCGCGCGCGCGCCCGGATGTCGTGCGCGAGGTCTACCGTCTCGTCAAGGAAAGCCGCGATGCGGCAGTGCGCGCCGGCAACAAGAATGCCGCCAGGCTACAATTCGGCGTCGAGCCGAACCGCCGCTCGCTCGAGACCATCATCGAGCTGGCCTTCGCACAGAAGCTGATCCCGCGCCGCTTCAGCGTCGACGAGCTGTTCGACGAAACGACGGGCGCGCTGGCGTGAGGGCCGCAATCACCTCACGATCAATTCATCCGGCGGGTCTGGCCCGCCTTCGATTTCCCTGATTTCATGCGCATCCAGACGGGGGCGCGGAACCCGGAACATGGGAACTCGCCCCCTTTCATTTTGTTGCACCCGCGACATTGCCGCAGGTGCAAACGCGTAGCCTGTTCCGATGCTGCGACTGCCGGCGCAGAAAACCTCTTTGCCCGCAAGGAAGCTGGGCGCTGTTGCCGTGGGCGCACTGGCCGTCGGTGCGTTTGCCCTTGGCGCCTTCGCCATCGGTTATCTGGCGATCGGCACATTGGCGATCCGTCGCGTTCGTATCGGGCGACTTGACGTCGACGAGCTGGTCGTCCGGCGCATTCGACGGACCGGCTCCCGTCCCGCGGCGAATGCTCCCGGCGAACGAAACCCATAAGCGTCATACCGCCGGACCGTGACGCCCGGCTTTGCTTCGCAGCACCACGCGACAAGTTGCCGGACGTGACGACGGCGGCGGCCGGTCCCCCATGAGCCATCGAAACGAAGAGGCCCCCCGATGCGCCCGATCAAAATCCCCGACGAGATCGACCGCGACCGGCGCCGGTTCTGCGGCACCGCCGCCGCGACCGTCGCTGCCGCTCAGCTCGGAATGATCGGGTCCGCGGCGGCACAGGCCGGCACGACAAACGCGACGCATCTGCCCGCGGTCAGTCCTGGCACGCACACGTCGTTCGGACCGTTGAAACAGATCGACGCCGGTCTCCTCGATGTTGCGTATGCGGAGGCGGGCCCCGCCGAAGGTCCCGTCGTCATTCTTCTGCACGGCTGGCCTTACGACATTCACAGCTTCGTCGATGTCGCACCGTTGCTGGCGGCGGCCGGCTACCGCGTGCTCGTTCCGTTTCTGCGCGGCTACGGCGCAACGCGCTTCCGCTCGAGCGACACCGTCCGGAACGGTCAGCCCTCGGCGGTGGCCACCGATATCGTCGCGTTCATGGATGCGCTGAAGATCGAGAAGCCGACGCTCGCCGGTTTCGATTGGGGCGCCCGCACGGCCAACATCATCGCGGCGCTCTGGCCGGAACGGTGCAAGGCCATGGTGTCCGTCAGCGGTTATCTGATCGGCAGCCAGGACGCCGGCAAGATGCCGCTGCCGCCGAAGGCCGAGCTCGAATGGTGGTACCAGTTCTATTTCGCCACCGAACGCGGACGAGCCGGCTACGACAAATACCGGCACGACTTTTCCAAGCTCATCTGGCAGCTCGCCTCGCCGCAGTGGACGTTCGACGACGCCACGTTCGACCGCACCGCCGCGTCCTTCGACAATCCCGATCACGTCAGCATCGTGATCCATAACTACCGCTGGCGGCTTGGACTGGCGGAAGGGGAATCCAGATACGACGACCTGGAAAGCCGGCTCGCCAAAGGGCCGGTCATCACGGTGCCGACCATCACGATGGAGGGGGACGCGAACGGCGCGCCGCATCCGGAGCCGAGCGCCTACGCCAGGAAGTTCAGCGGGCCCTACCAGCACCGCACCGTCACAGGCGGCATCGGCCACAACCTGCCGCAGGAGGCGCCGCGGGCCTTCGCCCAGGCGGTCCTCGACGTGGCGAAGGCCTGATGCTCACGCCACCTTGGCGATCGCCGCCCCGGCGCCGGC
>CAYVBN010000299.1:0-7386 GCA_964449645.1 uncultured Hyphomicrobiales bacterium | reverse complement strand
CGCCGCCCCGGGCGCCGCCGTAGTAGCGCGCCCAGAACTGCAGATTTTCGATTACGGTCAACGACGGCTTAACGGCGTCCTGGTGGCCGAGATAATGCGCCTGCTCGGCGAGGCTCAACTCGGGGTCGCCGCCCGTGAGCTCCAGCCGGCCGCCCGTCGCCCGCAAAAGCCCGGCGACAAGACGCAGCAGTGAGGTCTTGCCCGCCCCGTTCGGCCCCGTCAGCAGCAGCATTTCCCCTCCGTCCAGCGCAAAGCTGAGCCCGGCGAAGACCTCGCGGCCGCCGCGCCGGCAGACGAGTTCGGTGGCGTCGAGCCGCATCAGCGCCGCCCGGCTCCGGCAGACCGCGGACGCGGCGTTCTGATGCCGGCGCTGTCGATTCGCGGCATGGCTCCTCTCTGGATAGGGCACTCGTCGATGTGGCAGAACGCGCGGAAAGCTCTTATAAGCCGCCCATTAAAGCCGTGACCCGGTCGGCCGCGCAAATCCCCGCGCGGACAGGTGGACAAGTCGACACTGGTACTTTCCTACCTCACCGCGCCGGAGCCGGATCAGCGGGATGGAACACCGAACATGAGCTCGCTCGACAGCTTCAAATGCTGCAAAACCCTCAAGGTCGGCAGCAAAACCTACGCCTATTACAGCCTCCCCGTCGCCGAGAAGAACGGCCTCAAGGGCATTTCGCGACTGCCCTTCTCCATGAAGGTTCTGCTCGAGAACCTGCTGCGGAACGAGGATGGCCGCTCGGTCACCAAGGAGGACATCCAGGCGGTCGCGCAGTGGCTCAAGACCCGAACCTCCGAGCGCGAGATCGCCTTCCGCCCGGCGCGTGTGCTGATGCAGGACTTCACCGGCGTGCCGGCAGTCGTCGACCTCGCCGCCATGCGGGACGCCATGAAGCATCTCGGCGGCGACCCGAAGCGGATCAACCCGCTGGTCCCGGTCGATCTCGTCATCGACCATTCGGTGATCGTCAACTTCTTCGGCAGCAACACCGCGTTCAAGAAGAACGTCGAGGAGGAATACAAGCAGAATCAGGAACGCTACCGCTTCCTGAAATGGGCGCAGCGCTCGTTCCAGAATTTCCGCGTGGTGCCGCCCGGCACCGGCATCTGCCATCAGGTCAACCTCGAGTACCTGTCGCAGACGGTGTGGAGCGCCAAGGACAAGGTGAAGATCGACGGCAAGACGGTGAATGCCGAGGTCGCCTATCCGGACACGCTCGTCGGCACCGATTCGCACACCACCATGGTCAACGGCCTCTCGGTGCTCGGCTGGGGCGTCGGCGGCATCGAGGCGGAAGCCGCGATGCTCGGCCAGCCCTATTCGATGCTGCTGCCCGAGGTCATCGGGGTGAAGCTCACCGGCAAGATGAAGGAAGGCGTGACCGCGACCGACCTCGTGCTCACCGTCACCCAGATGCTGCGCAAGCGCGGCGTGGTCGGCAAGTTCGTCGAGTTCTTCGGCCCCGGCCTCGCCGGCCTGTCGATCGCCGACCGCGCCACCATCGGCAACATGTCGCCCGAATACGGCGCCACCTGCGGCTTCTTCCCGATCGACGACGACACGCTCAAGTATCTGCGCGACACCGGCCGTCCCGAAGCGCGCATCGCGCTCGTCGCCGCCTACGCCAAGGCGCAGGGCCTGTTCCGCGGCAAGAATACGCCGGATCCGGTGTTCACCGACGTGCTCAAGCTCGAACTCGGCAGCGTCGAGCCCTCGCTCGCCGGACCGAAGCGTCCGCAGGACCGCATCGCCCTCAAGGAGGCGAAATCGAGCTTCGCCGCCGCCATGGACAAGGAGTTCGGCAAGGGCGGCGAGCAAGGCAAGCGGGTGCCGGTCGAAGGCCGTGATCACGATCTCGGCCACGGCGACGTCGTCATCGCGGCGATCACGTCGTGCACCAACACGTCGAATCCAAGCGTGATGATCGGTGCCGGCCTGCTCGCCCGCAAGGCGGCACAGAAAGGCCTCACCGTCAAGCCGTGGGTGAAGACCTCGCTCGCGCCCGGCTCGCAGGTCGTCGCCGAATATCTGGAGAAGTCGGGACTGCAGAAGGATCTCGACAAGCTCGGATTCAATCTCGTCGGCTTCGGCTGCACCACCTGCATCGGCAACTCGGGCCCGCTCGATCCGGCCATCTCCAAGGCGATCAACGACGCGGACCTCGTCGCCTGCGCCGTGCTCTCGGGCAACCGCAACTTCGAGGGTCGCGTGAACGCCGACGTGCGTGCGAACTTCCTCGCCTCGCCGCCGCTCGTCGTCGCCTATGCGATCGCCGGCTCGATGAACGTCGATCTGCTCATGACGCCGCTCGGCGTCGACACGAAGGGCAAGAAGGTCTTCCTGAAGGACATCTGGCCGACGAGCCGCGAGGTCGCGGCGCTCGTGCGCAAGACCATCACCAAGCAGATGTTCACGCGCAAGTACGCCAACGTGTTCAAGGGCGAGGCCAACTGGCGCAAGATCGCCGTCACCGGCGGCCTCACCTATGCGTGGGATCCGAAGTCGACCTACGTGCAGAACCCGCCCTACTTCACCGACATGCATCGCGCGCCGCAGCCGCTGACCGACATCATCGACGCGCGCGTGCTCGGGCTGTTCCTCGATTCGATCACCACCGACCACATCTCGCCGGCCGGCTCGATCAAGCTGAACTCGCCCGCCGGCCAGTATCTGGTCGAGCACAAGGTGAAGCCCGCCGACTTCAACCAGTACGGCACGCGCCGCGGCAACCACGAAGTGATGATGCGTGGCACCTTCGCCAACGTCCGCATCAAGAACCAGATGGTGCCGGGCGTCGAAGGCGGCGTGACCATCCATTACCCGTCGAAGACGCAGATGCCGATCTACGACGCGGCCATGCGCTACAAGAGCGAGAACGTCCCGCTCGTGGTCTTCGCCGGCAAGGAATACGGAACCGGCTCCTCGCGCGACTGGGCCGCGAAGGGCACGATCCTGCTCGGGGTCCGCGCCGTCATCGCGCAGTCGTTCGAGCGCATTCACCGCTCGAATCTGATCGGCATGGGCGTCGTTCCGCTCGTGTTCGAAGAGGGCAGTTCGTGGCAGTCGATCGGCCTCAAGGGCGACGAGCAGGTCACCATCCGGGGCCTGCACGGCGACCTGAAGCCGCGCCAGCGCCTGATGGCCGAGATCGTCGGATCGGACGGCAGCCTCAAGCGCGTGCCGCTGATCTGCCGCATCGATACGCTCGACGAGCTCGACTATTTCAAGAACGGGGGAATCCTGCAGTACGTCCTGCGCCACTTGGCCGCCTGATCGGGCCATCGTGGTTTCGCATTTGTGAACGGCAGCGGCGCCCCTCACCGCGAAGTGAGTAGCCGGCCCGATGGGGCCCCGCTATCAGAAGCTCGCGGTGGTCGGAGAGGTGCCGTTGCCGTATCCCCGGCCCGCCCGGAGGAGAGCCGGTGTGGGGCCGGCGACGCCATCGATTTGCCAACGACCAGCGAGGGGAGGAAATGACGAGCAATCGCGGCGCGACGTTTTCTCTGCTCATCAGCGCCGCTCTGGTGGGATCGACGACGCTGGTTGCGGCCGGACCGCGCGCCGTGGTCGAGCTCTTCACCAGCCAGGGCTGCTCCTCCTGCCCGGCGGCCGACAAGGTCCTGGGCGAGCTGAGCAAGGACCCCACCCTCGTCACCATGAGCCTGCCGATCGACTACTGGGACTATCTCGGCTGGAAGGACACGCTGGCCAAGCCGCGCCACACCGCGCGGCAGAGAGCGTATTCGCTCGCGCGCGGCGACCGCGAGGTCTACACGCCGCAGGTGGTGGTCAACGGCGTCATCCAGGTCCTCGGCAGCGACAAGGCCAGCATCGAGCGGGCGGTCGAGCAGAGCGGCTCCGGCGTGGTTCTGCCGCTGCCCTTGAGCCTGCGCATCGCCGACGATCGGCTGATGCTCACGGCGGCCGCGCAAGAGGGCGCGACGAACGCCGAGGTCTGGCTGTGCGGGATCAGCACGGCGGTCCCGGTCGAGATCGGCCGCGGCGAGAACCGCGGCAAGACCATCACCTACTACAACGTCGTTCGTCGCTGGGTGAAGCTTGGCACGTGGACGGGCAATGCCCAGACCTGGACGCTGCCGATCGACGACATCAAGCGCGACGACATCGACGAAGTGGCTGCCTTCGTGCAGAGCGGCAACAGCGAAAAGCCGGGTCCGATACTCGGCGCCGTGACCGTTTCACTGCACTGACGCGTGCGAGAGGCGGCCCGTCCGCCGCAGAGATCCCGATCGCGAATACGGCCAGAAAAAGGGCCGGCAAAGCGCCGGCCCGAAGAGCGTTGGGGGATTGAACCGTACACGGAACAACAGGTCCGGTCCGAAGGAGCCCGGGGGGCTGGGGGGCTGAGGAATCCGCGCTCGCGCCGGACCGGACACTGAGGCAACGGTGCCTTTATCTCACCTTATAGCGGCACCGCGGGGACGGAATTGCGGCAGTATTATGATCCACCTAACGTCTGCGTGAAGAAACGCGCGCACGTCTCTGGCGAGCCTGCATCTGCATCGAGGTCGAGCGTGATCGCGCATGTCGGGCGGCGCATCGGCGAGTCTCGCGCGCGTCCGTCAACGGAAAGTCGCGCCGCGCGATCTTGCACGAAACGGATTGCCGCGGCGGCGAATTGCGCCTCTTGCCGCGCGCACAGCACGGCGCGATCATGCAGTGTCAACCTGAAGGAGGCGCCGCATGAGCCCCGGCGAAACCGAACCGAGTGATCTGAAGGGGGGCCACGCCCCGGGTGCCGCGGCATCCGGCGCTCCCCACGTGACGTTCAGCCGGCGCGAGCTCGACCGCATTCTCGGACTCTACGGCCGCAAAGTCGCCGCCGGCGAATGGCGAGACTACGCGATCGACTTTCTCAAGGACAAAGCGGTGTTCTCGGTTTTCCGCCGCTCGTCCGAAATGCCCATCTATCGGATCGAGAAGAACCCGCGGCTCGCCCGCCGCCAGGGCGCCTACAGCATCATTTCGGCGACCGGCCTGATCGTGCGCCGCGGACACGAGCTCGACCGCGTGCTGCGCGCGATCGACAAGTCGCTCCGGCTCGACAACTGAGGCTGGAACGAATTGGCCTTGCGGAAGACCTCACCCGAAAACCGGTAGCCACTTTTCGGGATCATGCTCTTCCCGTCGCATGATCTTATCCGAAAACCGGTAGCCACTTTTCGGGATCATGCTCTTCCCGTCGCATGATCTTATCCGAAAACCGGCGGCCACTTTTCGGGATCATGCTCAGGGCTCGCCCGCGCCCGGCCCGAGCGGGCGCTGCATCAGCACAGTGTCGAGCCAGCGGCCGAACTTGAAGCCGACCGCCTCGAGCGTGCCGACGAGCCGGAATCCGGCGGCCCGGTGCAGCGCGATCGAGGGCATCTGCTCGGAATCCCCGATCACCGCGATCATCTGGCGGAACCCGCGCGTCTCGCACTCTCCGATCAGGCGCCCGAGCAGCGCACGGCCGATTCCGCGCCGGTGCGCTTCGGGCGCCACGTAGATCGAATCCTCGACGCTGCGCGCATAGGCGGGACGCGGCCGATAGGGGCCCGCATACGCATAGCCGATCACCCCACCGCCGTGCTCGGCCACGAGATACGGATGGCCGCCCGCCAGCAGCGCTTGCTGCCGCCGCGCCATCTCGGGTTCGTCGGGCGGTTCGAGCTCGAAGGAGGCGGTCCCGTGCCGGACCGCGTGGGCGTAGATGCGCGTGATGGTCGGGATATCGGCGGGCCGCGCCGCCCGGATGACGACGTCTGTCATGCGGTCCGCGATAGCGGAGTTCCGGCCCGCCGCAAAGCCACAAAAAAGCGCCCCGGACAAGCCGGGGCGCTCAAGCCGATCGAACCTGCGCGGCGGGTCAGCGCCGGTCGCCCATGAGGCGCAGCAGGAACAGGAAGATGTTGACGAAGTCGAGATAGAGCGACAGCGCGCCCATGACGGCCTTGCGGCCCGCCACGGTGCCGTCGTCCATCGGGTCGTAGAACTCCTTGATCTTCTGGGTGTCCCAGGCGGTGAGGCCGGTGAAGATGATCACCCCGATGATCGACAGGGCCCAGTCGAGGCCGCTCGACTTCAGGAAGATGTTGACCAGCATGGCGATGATCAGCCCGAACAGCCCCATCATCATGAAGGAGCCCATGCCGGACAGGTCACGCTGCGTCGTGTAGCCGTAGAGGCTCACCGCGCCGAACGTGGCGGCCGAGATGAAGAACACCCGGGTGATCGAGGTCGCCGTGTAGACCATGAAGATCGTCGCGAGCGATATCCCGAGCAGGCCCGCATAGGCGAAGAACAGCGTGCGCGCCGTGCTCGCCTGCATGTGCCCGATGCGGAAGCTCAGGAAGAACACGAGGCCGAGCGGGGCCAACACCAGGACCCACATCAGGGGGCTGCCGAACAGGGTCTGGCCGAAGGGGGTCAACCCGACGATCGCGCCCGAGGCGTCGGTGACGACGGCGAGCTGATAGGTAAACCAAGCCAGCAGGCCGGTGAGGGCCACGCCTCCGGCCATGTAATTGTAGACGCGGATCATATGCGCCCTGAGGCCGGCATCGATCGCGAGCGCACGGTCGGTGCCGGCGCTCCGAATGGTCGCGTAGTTCCGGTCGAAGTCCGACATAGAATTCATCCCTTTCTGTCGCCCGTCCCGGGCGGCTGACGGTGCGGCGGACGACCGCGCGCACCAGATGGCCGGAATCTAATGCTTGGCGGTGCCCGGCGGAAGGTACCCATCTGCGATTTCATAACGCAGGTTCGCAACGGCCGGCGCGGCGGCGACGGGCTGGGGCCCAATACCGGCCCTCGGTTAATCGCGTGTTAAGCGCAGCCGCGCGCGGCGCAAGCAAGACGCCAGACGAAGGCCGGCTTGCGCAGGCTCGCGCTCCGAATTCGTGAGCCGCGCATGATCCTTATCGGCAGGTCGCCGGTGCGCCGCGTGGGCGCCGGTGCCAAAGCCGAAGCTGGCGGAGCCGCGCGGCGGATTGCGAATCCCGCAAATAAGGCCCTGGTCGCGCCTTAGTCGTCGCGCTGGCCCAACAGGCTGAGCAGCAGCGTGAACAGGTTCACGAAATTGAGATAGAGCGAGAGCGCTCCCATGACGGCCGAGCGCTCGGCCGCCTCCCCTTCCATCGCCCAATAGAGGTATTCGCTCTTGAGCCGCTGGGTGTCCCAGGCGGTCAAGCCGGCGAACACCAGGATTCCGGCGACCGACACGGCCCAATGCACGATCGAGCTGGCGACCAGGAGATTGAGCACGCTGCCGAGCACGACCCCGACAAGGCCCATGATCAGGAAGGCGCGCAAGCCCGACAGATCCCGCCGGGTCGTGTAGCCGAACAGGCTGAGCGCGCCGAACGAGGCCGCCGTCAGGA
>CAYVBN010000298.1:0-6087 GCA_964449645.1 uncultured Hyphomicrobiales bacterium | reverse complement strand
AGCCGCGCGCGACCGCCAGAAAGGCGTTCGCATCAAGGCCGAGACGCTCCGCGAACACGAGGCCTTCGGCGAGCGCGAGGCGGTTCAGCCCGAGGATGAGATTGACCGCCAGCTTGGCGCGTCCGCCGTCGCCCGCGCGTCCGACGTGGAAGAGCGTCGGGAACACGGTTTTGAGCACGGGCTCGAGTTGCACAACGGTTTCGGCTTCGCCTCCGATCAGCCCGACTCCCTGGCCGCGCCGCACCTGTTCGCTCGTGCCCGACACGGGCGCTTCCACAAAGCGCACGCCCTGCGCCGTAACCCGAGCGGCCAGCACGGCGACCCGGTCCGGATCGCAGGTGCTGGTGCACACAATGGCCTTGCCGGTGCCTGCCATGTGCGGCAGCAGCGAACCGACCACGTCCTCGACCTGGTCGGTGCTGAACACCGCGATGATGATCGGATCGGCCGCATGCGCGACCTCGGCGAGTGACGCGGCCGCGATGCCGCCGCGCTCGGCGAGGCGCGCATTCCGGGATGCATCGAGGTCGAATCCGAGCACCCGCACGCCCGCGGACAGCAAACGTTCCGCAATCGCCTCTCCCATCAGACCGATGCCGACGAGCCCCACCGTCGATCCGCTTGCCATTCCGCCCTCTCTGCCCGCCGGCCATGTCACCCCGATTGGCCGGTCTTGACAACAACCATGCGGGAGCCGCCGGCAGGCAAAAGGAGGCGCCGACATGATGCAACGCACATGCAGGACACCCATTCCGACGGCGGATCGACCGGCACGATCGGAACTTCCCGTGCCAGCAACAGTTTTCCCGATATCGGCCAGCGCAGCCGTACGTGCGCAGGGCTGCGCATTCGACCGGATCCGGCTCGCTCATGGCGCCATGCCCTGTCCCGGGAGAAGCCGGAATGGCATCGCTCGAAGCCAACAAGATCCAACAGCCGCAGGCGTCCGCTCCCCAGACCAGGAAGCGGGACGAGCGCGCCGATACCGGCCGGAGTCCTCCGATCCAGCCAGAAGCGCCAAGTCGCGAAGCGGACAGTAAAGCCCGGCGAATCTGGACGCGGCATCGGCGGCTCATCATCATTGCGGCGGCCGTGGTCGCGCTGCTGATTCTCGCTCTGGGCGTCCTGTGGTGGCTGGAGGCGCGCAATTTCGAATGGACCGATGATGCCTTCATCGACACGCGGACCGTGGCGATCAGCTCGCAGGTCAATGCGCAGATCGTCGACGTTCCGGTGACCGACAATCAGCTCGTCGAGGCCGGCACGGTTCTGGTTCGGCTGGACGCGCGCGACTTCCAGGCTCAACGCGACCAGGCGCAGGCCCAGGTCGACCAAGCGAACGCCAGCATCTCCAATCTGGACGCTCAGCTCGACATGCAGCAGGCCAAGATCGACCAGGCGAACAAGCAGGCGGCGCAAGCGAAGGCGGCGCTGGTCTTTGCCCAGCAGGAGCACGACCGCGCCGTGGATCTCTATCGCAAGGGCGCGGGGACGCAGCAGCAGGAGCAACAGACCGCCTCCAACCTGCGGCAAAGCCAATCCGCATTCGATGCCGCGGAGGCAAACGCGACCGCCGCGGAGAAGGAGGTCCCGGCGCTCCAGGCACAGCGCGCCATGGCGGCCGCACAACTCGAACAGGCGCGCGCCGCACTTGAGCAGGCGCGGACGAACCTCGACCGCACGGCAATCACAGCACCGGTCGCGGGCCGCGTCACCAGTCTCTCGGCGGCGAAAGGCGCTTACGCCCAGATCGGCCAAGCGCTGACGATGTTCGTGCCGCGGGAGGTCTGGGTGACGGCCAACTTCAAGGAGACCCAGCTCGCGCTCATGCGGCCCGGCCAGCCGGTCGACATCAGCATCGACGCCTATCCGGGCCGGACGTTCCACGGCCACGTCGACAGCATCCAGTCGGGGAGCGGGACCGCGTTCAGCCTGCTCCCGGCAGAGAACGCGACGGGAAATTTCGTGAAGGTCGTTCAGCGCGTTCCGGTCAAGATCGTGTTCGATCAGCCGCCCGACATGCTGCTCGGCCCGGGAATGTCGGTCGTCCCCAGCGTCAAGGTCCAATGAGCACGACCGACCCGCGCGGCCAGGGCGAAAGCCGGTCCGCCGCCGGCTCGCACAACCCGTGGCTCATCGCGATCATCGTGTCGATCGCGACCTTCATGCTCGTCCTCGACACCTCGATCGCCAACGTGGCGTTGCGCCAGATCGCCGGGAGTCTCGGGGCCGGCCTCGACGAGAGCACCTGGGTGATCACCACATATCTGGTCGCCAACGCAGTGATCCTCCCGGTCAGCGGCTGGCTCTCGGACGTCGTCGGGCGCAAGCGCTTCTACATGCTGTGCGTGGCGATCTTCACGCTGGCATCGCTTCTCTGCGGACTTGCTCCCAATCTGACCGCCCTCATCATCTTTCGCATCCTTCAGGGCCTCGGCGGCGGCGGCATGGCGCCGAGCGAGCAGGCGATCCTCGCCGACACCTTCCCGCCCGAGCAGCGCTCCCAGGCGTTCGCCCTTTACGGAGTCGCGGTCATCGTGGCCCCGACGGTCGGGCCGACGCTCGGCGGGTGGATCACCGACAACTACTCCTGGCACTGGATCTTCTTCATCAACGTGCCGGTGGGGATTCTATCGCTGACGCTGGTGCAGTCGTTCCTGGTCGAGCCCGCCGTGCTGCAGCGCGAGCGGCGCGAGCGCCTCGCCGGCGGCCTCCGGGTCGACTGGCTCGGCTTTCTGCTCGTCGCGCTGGCGCTCGGCTCGCTTGAGGTCGTCCTCGACGAAGGACAGCGCAACGACTGGTTCCAGTCGAACTTCATCGTGGCCTTTTCCATCGTATCGGTCATAGCGGCCCTGCTCCTCGTTCCGCGCGAGCTCCTGCAAGAGGATCCCATCGTCGACATACGGCTGCTGTTCCGCAGACAGTTCGGGGCCTCGTTCGTCGTCATGCTCGCGGTCGGCGCCATTCTGTTCAGCTCCACGCAGCTCCTGCCGCAACTGCTGCAGACACAGTTCCAGTATACGGCGCTGCTGTCGGGTCTCGCGCTGATGCCGGGCGGCATCGCAATGCTGATCATGATGCCGATCGCCGGCCAGATGCCGAAGTTCATCCAACCCAAATATCTGATCGTCGCCGGCATGGCGGTCGTCGCCCTGGCGATGTGGCACATGACGTCGCTCAGTCCGGGCGCGGACTTCGGGTTCTTCTCCTGGGCGCGCGTCTACCAGATGATCGGGCTTCCGTTTCTTTTCATTCCGATCTCGACCGCCGCCTACGACGCCCTGCCGCCGGACAAGACAAATCAGGCCGCCGCCC
Organism: uncultured Hyphomicrobiales bacterium; assembly: GCA_964449645.1. GTDB lineage: Bacteria > Pseudomonadota > Alphaproteobacteria > Rhizobiales > Xanthobacteraceae > CAYVBN01. The sequence goes on along the minus strand of CAYVBN010000298.1, from coordinate 2,772 downwards.
TCATCAACGTGGCGCGCAATCTCGGCGGCAGCATCGGCGTATCGATGGCGACGACGATTCTCGCGCAGCGCACGCAGTTCCATCAATCTCGCCTGGTCGAGCACCTCATCCCGTCCGGGGTGAATTTCCAGCAGGGGCTGCAACAGATAACAGAAGGCCTCCTCCACCAGGGCACGGCGCCGGCGAATGCGAAGATGCAGGCGATCGGCTGGCTGGGACAGACGGTCCAGACGCAAGCGTCGCTGCTCGCCTATATCGACGTGTTCTGGCTGTTCGCCGTGTTCGTGGCGCTGCTCATTCCGGTCGCGTTCGTGCTGCGGCCGATCAGCCATGGAACCGGCCCGGCGCCTGTCTAACTACTCTTCCGGACACCGGCGGTTGGCAGGTTATTGCCATGCGGGTCCGGCTGGTCGAGATTGAGCGCACCGCGTCGGTTTTACGACCGGAACGATATCGGGATGGGGGCTTGCCAGATGATCAACGCGGCCATCATCGGGCTCGGACGGTGGGGCAAGTCCATCGTCGACGCCGTGCAGGGCAAGAGCGAACGCCTCCGCTTCGTGCATGGGGTCAGCAAGGAACCCGAACAGGTCGGCGACTTCGCGGCCCTGCACGGCTTCCGTCTTTCGACCGATCTCGACGCCGCGCTTGCCGATCCCGATGTCCAGGCGGTGTTTCTCGCGACACCTCATTCGCTGCACGTCGATCAGGTCGCCGCCGTGGCGCGCGCCGGCAAGCCGGTCTGGTGCGAAAAGCCGCTCGCGCTCCGCCGCGCCGATGCCGAGCGCGCCGTCGAGGCGTGCCGGCGCGCGGGCGTGGTGCTCGCCAGCGGCAACAACAAGCGCTGCTTCGCGTCGATGCGCGAGCTGAAAGCGACCGTGGAGAGCGGCGTGCTCGGTGACGTCCTGCATATCGAGGCGCATTTCTCCAACGATCACAGCACGCGCGTGGCGGCCGGCGGCTGGCGCGACGATCCGCGCGAGGCGCCTGGTGCCGGCCTGACCGGAGCCGGCCTGCATCTCCTCGACGCAATGGTCAATCTCGGCGGACCGATCGCGCGGGTCGAGGCGCAGGTCTTCACCGCAAAGCCTCCGCCGGACCCGCGCGACGTCGTGGCCGCGATGATCGAGTTCGAACGCGGCGGCACCGGACTTCTCGCGAGCGTGCGGGCAGCACCGCCCTATTGGCGCGTTCACGTCTTTGGAACACAGGGTTGGGCGGAAGCGCGCGACGAGGATACGCTCACGCTTGCCCGCGTCGGCGAAGCGCCGCAGACGCGGACTTTCGCACACGTCGATTCATTGCGCGTCCTCATCGAAGCCTTTGCGGACGCGATCGAGGGGGGTGCGCCGTTTCCGGTCTCGATGGCGCAGATGCTCGATGTGGTTGCAGCCTTCGAGGCGACGGTCGCGTCGATCGAGGCGCACGCGCGACGCTCCCGCGCCGCCTGAGCCTTCAGCCCAGGATTTGATCTCGCGTCATCCGCTCCCGCGCCGTCCACCCGCAGCGCGTGCGATGTGACGGCAACAGTCTTGTGCTCTCCGGCTCGGCCTTTCTGTCGGAAAAATACCGAACCGTCCTGCCGGAAAGCACTCAACGTACGTTCAGCGGGCCGCCCGCGTGTCGCCGTGCTCCCTGCGTTCGACGGTGTCGCGGCCGACGATCTTGCTGAACAGACTGTCGTCCTCGTACAGGAGCGCGAGCTTGCTCTCCTCGAACTGGCGGAAGAACTCGTCCCAGGAGATCTCGACCAGGCTCTCGTGCTCCGAACGCGGATTGTTCGGGAACATGATGCGGACAATGCCCACATCTCCGCCCTGATGCGTGCGTTCGACCGCGGCCGGCTTGCCGCCCTTGGCCTCGGCCCATTTGCGAATGGTCTTATGATCCGTCGTCACGTGTGCCATGTGGAACCTCCTGCGAGCGCTGCGTTCTGGTAATCAACTCGGCAGCATGCGGTCGGTTCATCCGCGGCAGAGACGCGCTTGAACGGTAATGCAATGCGATGGGAGCGCTGCCCGGCGCGCGGCGGGGCCATTCGCACCGCGCATGCGCATATCGCGCCCGGAAGTGCTTGCAATCGGCGGCGGCGAAGCGAACCTTATGCGCCCCACCTCGCTGGATTTCGATCATGTCAACCTACAAGCTCGACCGCCTCTTCGCTCCCAAATCCGTGGCGCTGGTCGGCGCCAGCCCGCACGGGCGTTCGGTGGGCCGGGCCATCCTGCAAAATCTTCTCGCGGGCGACTTCGCGGGCGAGCTTCATCTCGTCAACCCGAACCATGCGGAGATCGCCGGAGTGCGCGCGGTGAAAAGCCTCGACGACCTCCCGGCCGCGCCGGATCTCGTGGTCATTTCCGTCCCGCCGCCGGGCGTTCCGTCGATCGTCGAGGCGGCGGCCCGAAAGGGCGCGGCGGCCGCGATCATCATCACGGCCGGATTGGGCCACGGGCCTGGCTCGCTCGCGCAGCAGGTCGAGCAGACCGCGCGGCGCGCCGGATTGCGGCTCGTCGGTCCCAATTGCATCGGCATCCTGGCGCCGCTCGCGAAGCTCAACGCAAGCTTTGCGGCGCGCCTGCCGAAACCGGGCGATCTCGCGCTGATCTCGCAATCGGGCGCGGTCGCCGCGGGGCTCGTGGAGTGGGCGGCGCCGCGATCGATCGGCTTCTCCGCCATCGTGTCGATCGGCGATCAGCTCGACGTCGATTTCGGTGACTTGCTCGACCATTTTGCGCTCGACCGCGCCACCCGTGCGATCCTGCTCTACATCGA
>CAYVBN010000297.1:0-2392 GCA_964449645.1 uncultured Hyphomicrobiales bacterium | reverse complement strand
GCCGATGAACCAGGCGTCCTTCTCGTCGTTCGTGGTGCCGGTCTTGCCGGCGACCGGCTTGCCAACCTCACGCACCACGGTGGCGGTGCCGCGCTGGACGACGCCCTCCATCATCGAGGTGATCTGGTAGGCGGTCATCGGGTCGAGCACCTGCTCGCGCCGGTCGACCAGGATCGGCTCGGGCTGGTTTTTCCACTTGTCGGCGTCGCAGCCACGGCACTCGCGCTGGTCGTGCCGGTAGATGGTGTGGCCGTAACGATCCTGGATGCGGTCGATCAGCGTCGGCGTGATGCGCTTGCCGCCGTTGGCGAACATCGAATAGGCGGCGGTCATGCGCAGCACCGTCGTCTCGCCGGCGCCGAGCGCGTAGGAGAGATAATTGGGCAGGCTGTCGTAGACGCCGAAGCGCTTGGCATATTCGGCGATCAGCGGCATGCCGATGTCCTGCGCGAGCCGCACCGTCATGACGTTGCGCGAATGCTCGATGCCGAAGCGCAGCGTCTGCGGCCCGTAGAACTTGCCCTCGTAGTTCTCCGGACGCCACACGCCGAGACCGGCGCCCTGGTCGATCTCCACCGGCGCGTCGAGCACGACGGTCGAGGGCGTGTAGCCGTTGTCGAGCGCGGCCGCGTAGACGAACGGCTTGAAGGCGGAGCCGGGCTGGCGCAGCGCCTGGGTCGCGCGATCGAACTGGCTCTGGTCAAAGGAGAAACCGCCGACGAGCGCCAGCACGCGGCCGGTCCATGGATCCATGACGACCATCGCGCCCGACACTTCAGGCACCTGGCGCAGGCGGAACTGGTTGCCGTCCTTCCCCAGCGGCTCCACGTAGACGACGTCGCCCGGCTGCAGCACCTGCGACACGCGGGTGATGCCGCGACGGTCGGAACCGCTCGCCGACTTCGCCCATTTCACGCCCTCGAGCGGGACGATGCCGACCTGACGGTCGCGCAGCACGGCGCCGCCGGGATCACGCCCGGGCTGGAACCCGATGCGCGCCGCCTGATCGCTCGTCTCGAGCACGACCGCGAGCCGCCAGGGCGCGACGTCGGCGAGGGACTTCACCTCGGCGAGCTTCGTTCCCCAGTCGCCGGAAATGTCGATCTTGGTGATCGGCCCGCGATAACCCTTCTCCTCGTCGAAGCGCACCAGTCCGTCGGTGAGTGCCTTGCGCGCCATCACCTGCACCTTGGGATCGAGCGTGGTGCGAACCGAGAGGCCGCCTTCGTAGAGTTTCTTCTCGCCGTATTTCTCGTAGATCTCGCGGCGCACTTCCTCGGCGAAATATTCGGCGGCGAAAATGCGCGCGCCGGTCGGCCGCATGGTGACGTTGAGCGGCTCCTTCTTCGCCTTCTCGCCCTCCTGCGCGGTGATGTAGTGGTCCTCGACCATGCGGTCGATGACGTAGTTGCGGCGCTCGATCGCCCGGTCGCGCTGGCGGAACGGATTGTAGTTGTTGGGTCCCTTCGGCAGTCCGGCGAGATACGCGGCTTCCGCGATCGTGAGCTCGTGCACCGACTTGTCGAAATAGAGCAAGGACGCCGCCGCGATCCCGTAAGCGCCGAGCCCGAGATAGATTTCGTTGAGATAGAGCTCGAGGATCTTGTCCTTCGAATAGGTGCGCTCGATCTTGAGCGCGAGCAGCGCCTCCTTGATCTTGCGCTGGAACGACACCTCGTTCGTCAAAAGGAAGTTCTTGGCGACCTGCTGGGTGATGGTCGATGCGCCCTGCGGACGGCGATTGCTGCCGAAATTCTGCGCGTAGACCAGGGCGGCGCGCATGATGCCGCCGAAATCGAGCCCGCCGTGCTCGTAGAAATTCTTGTCCTCGGCCGCGACGAAGGCGTGCGTGACGAGCTTCGGCACCGCCTGGATCGGGATGTAGAGCCGGCGTTCCTTGGCGTATTCGGCGACGAGCGAGCCGTCCGCCGCGTGCACACGCGTCATGACCGGCGGTTCGTAATCCTGGAGCTGGGAGTAGTCCGGCAGGTCCTTGGAGAAATGCCACAGCAGGCCGGCCGCGGCCGCGATGCCCACCAGGAACAGAATCGTCCCGACCGCGAAGGCGAAGCCGAAAAAGCGCAGGAGAAGTTTCATTGCGAGTCGTCCGCGAAACCTGATTGTGACAGGTCTTTCGAGAACCCGCCATGCGCTCCGACGGGCGCGAAGAGTTCGGTCGTCCGGCCGCCCCTCCGATGGACCCGCAAAAGGTGGTCCGGTCGGTTTCGTCGCGCCGTTTTATGGTCAAACTGAGGCCGATTCACACCTTCACCCTATCCCCGGACCGGCCTTATTTGCCGCCCGCCGTCCCGCCGGCGATCCGGCGGGCGAAATAGGTGTCGACGGCATGCACGACCGCATCCGCGGCCCGGGAACGCCAGGACCCCGAGGT
>CAYVBN010000296.1:0-5318 GCA_964449645.1 uncultured Hyphomicrobiales bacterium | reverse complement strand
GGATCGTTGAGCGACAGCGAATGCGAGACGCCCGACTGATCGCTCTCGGGCGCCACGACCCAGACGTCGTCGGACAGCGAGCGGGCGATCTCGACGCAGACGTCGAGCCCGGGCGAGTAGATGCCGTCGTCGTTGGTCACGGGAATGCGCATGGGCATCTACTGCCGTCGGCTCACGGCTTCGAGGCCGCCCATATAGGGCCGCAGCGCGTCGGGCACCGTGATCGAGCCGTCCGCCTGCTGATACGTTTCCATGACGGCGATCAGCGCGCGGCCGACCGCGACGCCCGAGCCGTTGAGCGTGTGCACCGGCGCGACCCGCCGCCCCTCTCTGCTGCGATAGCGCGCGCTCATGCGCCGCGCCTGGAACTCGCCGCAGATGGAACAGGAGGAAATCTCCCGATACGCATTCTGCCCCGGCAGCCAGACCTCGATGTCGTAGGTCTTCTGCGCGGCAAAGCCCATGTCGCCGGCGCACAGCGTGACGACCCGGTAATGCAGATCGAGCCGGCGCAGCACCTCCTCGGCGCAGGCGAGCATGCGTTCGTGCTCGTCGCGGCTCTTCTCCGGCGTCGTGATCGAGACGAGTTCCACCTTGGTGAACTGGTGCTGCCGGATCATCCCGCGCGTGTCCTTGCCGGCCGCACCCGCTTCAGCGCGGAAGCACGGCGTGCAGGCGGTGAACCGCAGAGGCAGCCTTTCCTCCTCGAGGATTTCCTCGCGCACCAGATTGGTGAGCGGCACTTCGGCCGTCGGGATGAGCCAGAGCTTGTTCATGATCTCGGCCGCGCGGCGAACCACGTCGGCCGGCGCGAGCTTCCCGCCCGTCTCTTCGAGCGCGCGGTCGAACGCCTGCGCGAACATCTCGGTGTCGGTCGCGGCAAACTGGTCGTCGCGAAACTTCGGCAGTTGCGCCGTGCCGTACATCACCTCGTCGCGCACCAGCAGCGGCGGCGCCACTTCGGTGTAGCCATGCTCGCGCGTGTGCAGGTCGAGCATGAATTGCGCGAGCGCGCGTTCGAGCCGCGCCAGCCCGCCCTTGAGCACGACGAAGCGCGCGCCCGAGAGCTTCGCCGCCGTCTCGAAATCCATGAGTCCGAGCGCCTCGCCGAGCTCGAAATGCTGCTTGGGCGTGACGGCGTAGGTGCGCTTCTCGCCCCACTGGTGATGCTCGACATTGTCGGCCGCATCGCGTCCATCCGGGACATCGTCGAGCGGCAGGTTAGGGATCTGCGCCAGCGCGGCATCGAGCTCCGCCGAGACCGCCTTCTCCTCCGCCTCCATGGCGGGGATCGTGGCCTTGAGCTCGGCGACCTCGGCCATCAGCGTCTGCGCGCGCGCCTCGTCCTTGGCCTTCTTGGCCTCGCCGATCTCCTTCGAGGCGGCGTTGCGGCGCGCCTGCGCCTGCTCGAGGCGGGTGATGACGGCGCGCCGGCGCTCGTCGACGGCGATCAGGTGCGCGGATTCGCCCGCCAGCCCGCGCCGCGCCAGCGCGCGGTCGAAGGCCTCCGGATTGTCGCGAATCCACCTGATGTCGTGCATGAAAACGGCCTGATGAAATCGATTGCGGACTAGCGCAAGACGGGGTGTCTGCCAACCGCTGTTCCGCAGCGTTACTTAATTCAGTTTGAGCATGGTCTCATCCGAAAACCGGGGGCCGCCTTTCGGGATCACGCTCGTTATTCGGCAGGCTTGGTTTCCGGCGGAGGGGCACCGGAGGCGGCGCTCGCGGCCGCCGCCTTCCGCTCGACCACGCGCACCGACCAGATCGACCCCTCGTAGAGAAGCAGAAGCGGCAGCGCAAGGGACATCTGACTGAGGATATCGGGGGGCGTCAGGACGGCGGCGATGATGAAGGCGAGCACGATGAAATAGCGCCGCTTGGCCTTGAGCTGCTGTGACGTGAGCAGGCCGACCCGGCCCAGCAGCGTGAGGATCACCGGAAGCTGGAAGGCGACCCCGAAGGCAAACACCAGGGCCATCATCAGCGAGAGATATTCGCCGACCTTGGGCAGAAGCGCGATTTGCGCCTGGTCCGGACCGGCCGCCTGCTGCATGCCGATGGAGAAACGCACCAGCATCGGCAGCACCACGAAATAGACAAGCAGCGAGCCGAGCAGGAAGAAGATCGGAGTGGCGACCAGATAAGGCAGGAACGCTTGGCGCTCCTGTTTGTAGAGGCCGGGCGCGACGAACATGTAGATCTGGCCGGCGACGACCGGGAAGGACAGGAACGCCGCGCCGAACATGGCAAGCTTGAGCTGGGTGATGAAATACTCGAGCAGCGCCGTGTAGATGAACTTGGAATTCTCCGGCCCGGCCACCCAGACGAACGGCCACACCAGCACGTTGTAGATGTGCTTGGCGAAGATGAAGCAGAGAATGAACATCAGCCCGAACGCGATCAGGGCCTTGATGAGCCGCGACCGCAGCTCGATCAGGTGGTCCATCAACGGGGCTTTGGTGGCTTCGATGTCCTCGTGCGTCATGCAGCGCCGCTCCCCCCGGACTGCCGTTGGGGCTCGCTCGTGTGCTCGGCGACGGATTCAGGCGGTGACGGTGCGAGCGCGGCCGGCTCGAGCGTAGCGGGCTCGCCGGGCGTGACATGCGTCTCCGATTCGGCGGCCGGCGCGGCGAGCGCGCTCGGGGCGCTCGATGTCTCCGCGGCGCTCGTCACGCTGCTCATGTCGGTCGCGCGCTCGAGCTCCTTGTGCACCGACTCGAGCGGATCGAACTGCGACGTCAGCTCGCGCGTGACGTCGTCCATCTGCCGCTTCACGTCGGCCATTTCGGCTTCGCGCAGGGCTTCCTGGAATTGGCCCTGGAACTCGGCGGCCATGCGCCGGATCCTGCCTATCCACTGGCCGGCCATGCGCAGCACGCCGGGCAGTTCCTTCGGCCCGATCGCGATCAGCGCGACGACGCCAATGACCAGGAGCTCGCCCCAACCGATGTCGAACATGTGAAATCAAAGGGCGCTGACCGTGTGCGGCCGGCGCCCCTCCTCCAATCCTGTCGACCCCTTCCCGGTCACGGACCGACGTCAGCCGACCTTTCGGGCCTCGGCCTGCGGTTCGACCGTCTTCGCCGGCTGGTGATCGATCGTCCGCGGCGGCTCGGCTGCGCCGGGCTCGGCATGCGCCGTGTCGTCGTCCTGCATGCCCTTCTTGAAGGCTTTGATGCCCTGCGCGACATCGCCCATCAGTTCGGAGATCTTGCCGCGTCCGAACAGCAGGAGCACGACGGCGATGACGATGATCCAGTGCCAAATGCTCAAGGAACCCATTGGGTTATCCTCCACGCCGACAGGTTGCGGGATGCACAACCCGCCATCGGTTTCGCCCTGAAACTAGGCCTCGCCCACGGCAAAAACAAGGACTTCAGGCTGTTGGACGTTAACGCCCGGCCCTCCTGCGGCGATCCGTCGGAGGCCCGCCGGCGCGGCGGAAGCGGCCCCATACCGTTGCGTTGCGGGGCGACGATCCGGCCGCCGACATCGTGTGTGCTAACCGGGCCCCCGGGGGGACGAGGCAGCACGCCAACAACAAACGGTGTCCCGGACGCAGCGCGGCGCGAAGGAGCGCAGCAATCCAGGATCGTCCGGCCAGGCGTGCGCGCTCACTCCTCCGGGTCGGCTTCGGGGCGCGGCGCCAGGCCGAGATCGAGGTCGCCCTCCTCGAGCGGGTCTTCGTCCTCGCGCAGGGCCGGATCGTCGGACGGCATCGGCACGGAAAAGCCCGGCGGCAGGCGACCTTCGAGCAGGCCCGAGCCCTTGAGCTCGTCGAGGCCCGGCAGGTCGGACAGCGCCTCGAGGCCGAAATGCGACAGGAAGGCCTCGGTCGTGCCGTAGGTGAGCGGCCGTCCCGGCGCCTTGCGGCGCCCGCGCGGACGAATCCAGCCAGTCTCAAGCAGCACGTCGAGCGTGCCCTTGGCGGCGGAAATGCCGCGGATCTCCTCGATCTCGTGCCGGGTCACCGGCTGATGGTAGGCGATGATCGCGAGCGTCTCGATCGCGGCGCGCGAGAGCTTCTTCGGCTCCACCGATTCGTGCGTCAGCAGCCAGGCAAGATCGTTCGCGGTGCGAAAGGTCCACTTGCCGCCGATATGCACGAGGTTGACGCCGCGCGGCGCGTACTCGGCCTGCAGGCGCCGCAGCACCGCGCGCACGTCGGTGCCAGCCGGGAGACGCTGCGCCAGCGTCTTCTCGTCCAGCGGCTCGGAGGCAGCGAACAGGAGCGCTTCGAGCAGCCGAAGCTCCTCCGGCCGCGACTCCGCCTGCGCTTCCGTCTCTTGCTGTTCCTGTTCCGCGTCGTCGTCCGGGATCATCATGCGTCTGTCGGCCAAGCTCGCCATTCGTTCGTTCTCCTGGCTCGTTATTGTTCTGATCTCATTGCTCATGTGATCCCCGACGAACCATCGCCCTGAGCGACCTCGGACGACGTCTCGCCGGCCGTTCGTTTACGCAGATAGATCGGCGCGAAGGCCCTGTCCTGGTGCACCTCGACGAGCCCCTCGCGCACGAGTTCCAGCGTCGCGGCGAGGCTCGAGGCGAACGCGGTCGTGCGCAGTGCCGGCTCGACGACGTAGTTGATGAGGTATTCGTCGAGCCTGCTCCAGTCGGCGGTCGCCCCGATCATGCGTTCGAGCGCGGCGCGCGCCTCGGCCAGCGACCATACCGTGCGCTTGGGCATACGCACGTTCGCGAGCACCTGCTTCTGCCGTTCGGCCGCATAGGCTTTCAGCAGGTCGTAGAGCGTTGCCGACCATTCGGGCCGCTTGATTTCGGCGATCGGCTCCGGGTCGCCGCGTTGGAACACGTCGCGATCGAGCTGCGGCCGCGCGAACAGCCGGTCAGCGACGTCGCGGATGGCTTCGAGCCGCTTCAGGCGCAGCGCCAGCGCGTTCGCCATGTCGGCCGCGCTCGGCTCCTCGGCCGTGCCGGCCTCCGGCAGCAGCAGCCGCGACTTGAGATAGGCGAGCCAGGCCGCCATCACGAGATAATCGGCCGCGAGCTCGAGCCGGAGCTTGCGCGCCTCCTCGATGAAGGCGAGGTACTGGTCGGCGAGCGCCAGGATCGAGATTTTCGCGAGATCGACCTTCTGCTGGCGGGCAAGCGTAAGCAGAAGGTCGAGCGGTCCCTCGAACCCCTCGACGTCGACGATAAGCGCCGGCTCGTCGGAGGCGCGTTGCGCGCCACCGGAGTCAGCGGAAAATGGCAGCACCTCGGCCGTCATTCGGGTCTCACCTGCAGGGAATCATCAGCTTGCCGGTTCGGGCGCCATCATAGTCGAAAACTGCGCCCGCGCCGCCGCAACGTCG
>CAYVBN010000295.1:0-3500 GCA_964449645.1 uncultured Hyphomicrobiales bacterium | reverse complement strand
GGGGCGATCACCTCGGCCGCGACAGTGCGCAGCGGCGAGGGGCCGGCGGACGCCTTCCGTCTCGATGACGTCGCCGGCGTGGCGGTCGAGTTCCGCCCGGCCGAAGGACGCAAGTGCGCGCGCTCGTGGAAGATCCTGCCGACGGTCGGCTCCGATCCCGACTATCCGGACGTGACGCCGCGTGACGCGCAGGCGCTGCGCGAGTGGGACGCGTTGTCGCGCGCCGCCGAATGACGGTGCCGAAATACCCGAACTTCGTCGGCCCGCTGAGCATGCTCGGACTGGCGGCGGCGGTCGCCAGCGCGCTGATCGACCAGGCGAGCAAGTTCTGGCTGCTCTCGATCTACGGCCTGGAATCACGCGGCATCGTGCGCCTCACGCCGTTTCTCGACCTGGTGCTGACCTGGAACAAGGGGATCAGCTACGGCCTGTTCCAGCAGGAGGGGCCGCTCGGCCAATGGGCGTTGCTCGCCCTCAAGGCGATCGCCGTGCTGCTGCTGTGGATCTGGCTCGCCCGTGCGACCTCGCGCCTCACCGCCGTGTCGCTCGGTCTCATCATCGGCGGAGCGCTCGGAAACGCGGTCGATCGGTTCACCCATGGGGCGGTGGCCGATTTCGTGCTTTTCCACATCACGACCGCGACTTGGAGCTTCAATTGGTACGTCTTCAACCTGGCGGACGTCGCCATCGTTGCCGGGGTGGTCGGACTTCTGTATGACTCCTTCTTCGCGGAGAACGCCGCAAAAGCGCCCTGATTCTCAACATTATCCGGGGCGTGGGGCGCTTCGTACAGATCGCATTTTGTGGACAGGCCGCGTCAACGGCCGGGAGATGGTGAACGCCATGCCGCTCACATCGACACACCGCAGATCCACGCGCGCTGCATTCGGCTGCCTGTTGGGCGCCGCGTTGCTCGTGGCGGGCAGCTTCGGAACCGCGCTCGCGGGCGATGATGACGACGAATATTAACTGCCCGACGTGAAGATCCTGCACGGCTTGATGCACGTAGTGGGGCTGCAGGGACCGAACGACCGGGGAATCGATTATCGCGAGCGCTCGCCGCTCGTCGTGCCGCCGACGCGCGACCTGCCGCCGCCGCAGGCGGACGCCACCGTGAAGAATCCGGATTGGCCGGTCGATGCCGACGTGAAGAAGCGCAAGGAAGCCGCGAAGGCGGAGAAGAGCCGAGGCCCCTACAACTTCATGGAGGAATCCCGTCCCCTGCGGCCCGACGAACTGCGCAAGGGCAGGGCGGTGACCAGCCGCTCCGGCAAGCGCGGCGCGGACAGCGAGGGCCAGCAGATGTCTCCGTCCGAACTCGGCTTCAAGGACAGCATCTTCAGCCTGAGCACGTTGAAGTCCGTCTTCGGCAGCTCCGAGCCGGAGACGGCGCACTTCGCCGGCGAGCCGCCGCGTGAAAGCCTGACCGAACCGCCGCCCGGCTATCAGACGCCGTCGCCGGACCAGCCCTACGGGTTGGGTGCGGCCAAGGCCGACACCAAGGCGATCACCCTGTATGATCGTGCCGAAGGCGGGGCGGGCAGGTAACGCGTGATCCTTTCCCCGAATTCCGCGCGCGCCCGACGATGAGAACAGCCGTTTTGGCGAGCCGCTGGCTCGCAGCCGCAGCTGCCATGGCGGCTCTCGTCGGCGCCGCCGCGGCCGCGCCGGCCGACACGGTGGCGAAGCCGGCCCCTCCGGCGAAGGCCGACACGCAGCCGGGTGGCGACATCGCCCACTTCACCTTGGCGAACGGGCTCGAGGTGGTGGTCCTGCCGGATCACCGCACGCCGGTCGTCACCCACATGATCTGGTATAAGGTGGGCTCCGCCGACGAACCGCCGGGCAAGTCGGGGATCGCGCATTTCCTCGAACATCTGATGTTCAAGGGCACGGCCAAGAATCCGGCCGGCCGTTTCTCGCAGACGCTCGCCACCATCGGCGGGCAGGAAAACGCCTTCACGTCGAACGACTATACCGGCTACTACCAGCGCGTCGCCCGCGAGCACCTCGCGACCGTCATGGATTTCGAAGCCGATCGGATGACCGGCCTCGTCCTGAGTGACGCGAACGTGCTGCCGGAGCGCGACGTCGTGCTCGAAGAATACAACCAGCGCGTCGCCAACAGCCCGGACGCGCGGCTCGGCGAGCAGATCAACGCCGCGCTCTATCTCAATCACCCCTACCACAAGCCGGTGATCGGCTGGCGGCACGAGATCGAGAAGCTCAACCGCGAGGATGCGCTCGCCTTCTATCGCCACTTCTATACGCCCAACAACGCCGTGGTGATCGTCGCCGGCGACGTCACCGCCGACGAGGTGAAGGCGCTCGCCGAGAAGACCTACGGCAAGGTGGCGCCGCGCAGCGAGATCGGCCCGCGCATGCGGCCGCAGGAGCCGCCGCCGGTCGCGGTGCGCCACCTCACGCTGGCGGATCCGCGCGTCGCCCAGCCGAGCCTGCAGCGCAGCTACCTGGTGCCGTCCTACGCATCCGCCAAGCCGGGCGAAGCCGAGGCGCTCGACCTGCTGGCGCAGATCCTCGGCGGCGGCTCGACCAGCCGGCTCTATGCGACGCTGGTCGCCGACCGTCAGGTCGCGACGAGCGCCGGGGGCTGGTATCAGGGCTCGGCGCTCGATCCCACCCGCTTCGGCGTCTATGCGACGCCGCGGCCGGGAGTCTCGCTGCCCGATCTCGAGGCGGCGGTCGATGCCGTGGTGGCGGAGGTCGCCGACAAGGGCGTGACGGCGGCCGAGCTCGACCGCGCCAAGGCCCGCATGATCGCCGACGCGGTCTACGCGCAGGACAACCAGGCGACGCTCGCCCGCTGGTACGGCATCGCGCTCACCACCGGGCTGACCGTCGACCAGGTCCGCACCTGGCCCGACCGCATCCGTGCCGTTCCGGCCGGCGCGATTCAGGAGGCGGCCAAGCATTGGCTCGATCTGCGCCGCTCCGTCACCGGCTATCTGGTCAAGGAAGCCACGAGCCAGAATACGACCCGGAATGCCCCTAACGAGGAGAAGCGCTCGTGAACCTGCTGCTGCCGGTCCGGCAAGTGCGCCGCGCCCTCGTGGCGGCGGCCCTCTTCGCCGCCTGCGCCGTCGCGCCGGCGGGCGCCACCGAGATCGAGCGCGTGGTCAGCCCGCGCGGCATCGAGGCGTGGCTGGTGCGCGAGCCTTCGGTCCCGCTCATCGCCATGGATTTCGCCTTCGAGGGCGGCAGCAGCCAGGATCCGGCCGACAAGCCGGGCGTCGCCTCGATGATGGTCGACCTGCTCGACGAAGGGGCGGGCGATCTCGACGCCAAGACCTATCATGAACGGATCGAGGCGAAGGCGATCGAGCTCGGCTTCAGCGTCAGCCGCGACTATGTGGGCGGCTCGTTGCGCACATTGGTGGAGAACCAGGACGAGGCGGTGACGCTGCTGCGGCTCGCGCTCACGGCGCCGCGCTTCGACTCCGAGGCGGTCGAGCGCATTCGCGGCCAGATCCTGTCGGGCC
>CAYVBN010000294.1:0-6601 GCA_964449645.1 uncultured Hyphomicrobiales bacterium | reverse complement strand
CGGCAACTATCGCCACAAACGCCGGTTCCCCCTCACCCGGCTCGATGCTGCGTATCTCGCCGACCTCTTCCCGCCGGGGAGAGGTAAAGTAAGGCGATCGCGGCATTTCCAAACAAAGCATGTTTTCAAACCAAACAAAGCATTCTTCCAAACAAAGCGTGTTGACCTTCAAATAAAACCTGCAGCTTCAAACAAATCATAGGTCAATTAAATCAACTCGATCTCGAATCAAGCTAAGCCTCCAGCAGTTTCTCCAGCCGGATCGGCAGTTCGCGGACGCGCACGCCGATCGCATGATAGACCGCGTTGGCGATCGCCGCCGCGGTGCCGACATTGCCGAGCTCGCCGATGCCCTTCACGCCCGCCGGGTTGACGTCCGGATCCTCTTCCGGAACCAGGATGACGTCGACCTGCGCCACGTCGGCGTTCACCGGGATCAGATATTCGGCGATGTCGTCGTTGACATAGCGCGCGGCGCGCTCGTCGATCTCGGTCGCCTCGTGCAGCGCCGAGCCGATGCCCCAGATCATGCCGCCCATGAGCTGGCTGTGCGCCGTCCGCGTATTCATGATGTGCGCGGCCGCAAACGCGCCGACCGCGCGCGGCACGCGGATTTCGCGGGTGCGCGCATGCACGCGCACTTCGACGAATTCGGCGCCGAGCGCGTACATCAGCTTCTCGCCATGCGCGCCGCCCGTGAGCACGCCCTTGCCGGCATAGAGGCCCTCGACCGCTTCCGGCTTCACGCCCTTCGGGGCGAACTCGGCATATTCCTCGATGGCGCCGACGCCCAGGCGCTTGAACACGTCGTCCAGTTTCTCCTGGGCGCTTCCAGCCGACACGACTCCATCCGCGAGCGTCAACTCGGACGGCGCGCGGCCGGCGAGGGGACCTTCGTTGGCGGTCGTCGCCGCCCGGAACAGTTTCTCCCGGATGGCGTCGCAGGCCTTGATCACGGCCGAGCAGGTGCTGGCGGTGGTGTTCGAGCCGCCGGCCACTGGGGCGGGCGGCAATTCGCTGTCGCCGAGCTCGACCGCGACTGCGTCGAGCGGCAGGCCGAGCTTCTCGGCCGCCATCTGGCCGATCACCGTGTAGGCGCCGGTGCCGAGATCGTGCGCGGCGGTCTGCACCCGCGCGTGGCCGTCGGCGAGGAGACGGACGCGCGCCGTCGCGGTGCCGACATGGGTCGGATAGACCGCCGTCGCGCAGCCGTAGCCGACGAGCCAGTCGCCGTCGCGCATCGATCCCGGCTTCGGGTTGCGATTGCCCCAGCCGAACGCACGCGCGGCTTCGTCGTAGCAGCGCATCAGCGATCGGCTCGAATAGGGCTTGCCGGTGATCGGGTCCGAGGTCGTGTCGTTGATGCGGCGCAGCTCGACCGGATCCATGTCGAGCGCGACCGCCAGCTCATCCATCGCGCTCTCGAGCGCGTAGATGTATGGCACGACCGGCGGGGAGCGCATGAAGCCGGGTGTGCTGCGGTCGGCGTACACGACGTCGACCTTCGTGCGCACCGCCCCGAAGGCATAGAGATGCGCACTGTCGTCGACGCCCGCCACCATGTAGGGATCGGGCCGCGAGGTGATCTCGCGCCCCTCGTGCACGTAGCCGAGGATCTTGCCGCTGCGCTGCGCGCCGAGGCGGATGTGGTGCCGCGTCTCCGCCCGATAGGTCGAGATGGTGAACCCCTGCGCGCGCGTCGGGACGAGCTTCACCGGGCGATTGAGCCGTTTGGCGGCGAGCGCCACCAGCGCGGTGCGCGGCGTCATCTGCGCCTTGGAGCCGAACGCGCCGCCAACGAAATGGCTGACGACCCGCACCTTCTCGGCAGGCACGGACAGTCGCTGCGCCACGTTGTTCTTGAGCCCGTACACGAACTGGCTCGGCTCGTAGATCGTGAGCTGGCCGTCGCTCCACGCGCAGCTCGTGGTGAACAGCTCCATGGCGTTGTGGTGTTGGGTCGGCGTGCCGTATTCGGCGTCGACCACCACCTCGGCGGCTTCGAGCGCGGTGTCGGCGTCGCCCGCCTTTGGCAGTTCCTTGTGGCCCTGCACCGTCTCGGCGTCCTGCGCCTCGGTGCCGGGCGAGCCGAAGGTGGCGGACGGCTTCTCCTCCGTGTAACTGATCCGCATCTTGTAGGCGGCCTCGCGCGCCGCCTCGAACGTGTCGGCGAGCACCATCGCGACGATCTGGCCCGCATGGGCGATCTCGGGCCCGAGCCCTTGGATCGACGTCGAGGCGCCGGCGCCGCCGGAGCTGAACTTCACCTCCTTCAGATCGGCCGTGTTCTGGTAGGTGAGGATGTCGAGCACGCCCGGCACGGCGCTTGCCGCCCCGAGATCGATCGCCTCGATCCGTCCCCGGGCGATCGGGCTTGTCACCAGGAACGCGTAGGCCGGGTTGGCGAGTGGCGTATCGGCCGGATAACGCGCTTCGCCCGTCACTTTCGCGCGGGCGTCGAGGCGCGGCTCGGGCTTGCCCATGTTGTGGCCGGGCGCGGGTGCGGCGGCGCTCATGTCAGATCTCCATGCGGGCCGCCGCGAGCAGCGCACGCACCAGCGTGCGCTTGCCGAGCGGGACCTTGTAGGCGTTGTGGGCGTGCGGGTTCGCGTTGGCGAAGGCCGCATCGGCGGCGGCCATCGCGCGCTCTTCGTCGAGCGGCTGGCCCTCGAGCGCCTGTTCGGCTTCACGCGCGCGCCACGGCACCGTCGCCACGCCGCCGAGCGCGATGCGCGCATGCCGCACGGTGCCGTCGGCGAGATCGAGCGCGACCGCCGCGGAGGCGAGGGCGAATTCGTAGGATTCGCGGTCGCGCACCTTGAGGTAGAGGGAGCGGCGCGTCCACGGGCCGGCCGGCACCGTGATCATGGTGATGAGCTCACCGGGCGCGAGCGTCGTTTCGACGTGGGGCGTGTTCCCGGGCAGCCGATGCAACTCCGCGAACGGAATGCTGCGCAGCCCGCGGGGCCCGACGACCTCGACGCGCGCGTCGAGCGCGGTCAGCGCCTGGGCGAAATCGCCCGGATAGGTGGCGATGCAGTGCTCGCTCGTTCCCAGCACGGCGTGCTTGCGATTCTGGCCATCGAGCGCCGCGCAGCCGGACCCGGGCGTTCGTTTGTTGCAGGGCCAGCTCGTGTCGCGGAAGTAGTGGCAACGTGTGCGTTGCAGGACGTTGCCGCCGAGCGTCGCCATGTTGCGCAACTGCTGACTGGCCGCGAGCTTCAGCGTATCGGCGATCACCGGATAATCGCGCCGGACCGCGGGATGGTCCGCCGCCTGCGCCATGCGGACCAGCGCGCCGAAGCGGAGGCCGCCGTCGGTGACTTCGATCTGCCCCTGGCGCGCGCGGCCGATCGGATTGATGTCGACGAGCGTCGCGGGCCGCATGACGTCGAGCTTCATCAGGTCGAGGATCGTCGTGCCGCCGGCGATGAACTGGCCGGGCGCCTGCACGGGCGGCACGTCCACGCCGGTATCGACGGCGGCGGCCGCCGCGACCGCGGCTTCGGGGCTCGATGCGCGCTGATACATGAAGGATTGCATTTCAGGCTCCCCGTATCGCGCTCTTCGCCTGCTTCACGGCGGCGACGATGTTCGGATAGGCGGCGCAGCGGCACAGGTTGCCGCTCATGTATTCGCGGATGTCGGCATCGGTTTCCGCGTGGCCCTCCTGCACGCAGGCGACAGCCGACATGATCTGCCCTGGCGTGCAGTAGCCGCACTGGAACGCGTCCTGGTCGATGAAGGCTTGCTGCATGGGATGGAGCTCGCCGTCGCGCGCGAGCCCCTCGATCGTGGTGACGCCGCGGCCTTCGGCCATCGCGGCGAGCGTCAGGCAAGAGAGCACGCGTGTCCCACCCACCAGCACCGTGCAGGCGCCGCACTGGCCGTGGTCGCATCCTTTCTTCGCGCCGGTGAGGCCGATGTGCTCGCGCAGCGTGTCGAGCAGCGTCGTGCGCGGATCGAGCGCCAGCCGGTACTCCTGGCCGTTGACGACCAGCACGATGTCGAGCGGCGCGCGCGGATCTCCCATCGTCGTCTCCTGTGCGGTCGCCTGACTGCCCGGGCCGGCGCCGAGATAGGCCGCGCCTGCGACCGTGGCTCCCAGGAAGCCTCGGCGATCGAGCTCGGGACTCGCGAGTTCGGGATTCGATCGCCTGCGCTCGCGGTCGCCTGCCGCCTGTTCGCGGTCCTTGGGTGAGGTCATGGAACCTCTCAGCGTTGGGGCTGTGCAGCCCGGTGTCGTGGTGATTTGTCTAGAACGCCTCAAAGCTGGACTGGTTCGGGCTGCTTGCGGCGCCGGCTTTCGCATTCTCGCGAGCTTTGAAGCGCGGCGCCTCGACAGCTGGTCAGTGCATCCAGCGATCGAAGACCGGAAGGCTGATGAGCGCCGAACCGGCGACGATCACGTAGGCGATCCAACGGTAGCTTCGTTCCGACATCCGGTTGAAGAGGCCGGTGCCGGCCCACATCGCGACAACGTGAAGAGGGCCGAGCACCAGGGCCATGGCGATGACCACGGGGGAGAGCAGCCCGTGCGCCAGATAGGTCACCACCGCGCCGAGCGCGAGCAGCGCGAAATAGGCGATGAAATTGGCGCGAACCTGGACAAAGTCCTGGGCGCTGCCGAGCCAGCACAAAATGATCGGCGGCCCCGCCATCTGCATGGCCCCGCTCATCAGGCCACTGAGCAGGCCGGCCCCCAGTGTGACGGCGAGGAGCGGGCGCCCGTGATAACGCCAGCCGGAGGCGAGGATCATGACGACTGCGATCACCAGTCCGGCCATTGCCCAGCGCAGCGCGGTCGGATTGGCGTATTGCAGGATGAGTGTCCCGAATTGGACCGCGAGCATAGCCGCGGCGGCCGGCGGCACGATGCCATGCCAATCCGTCTTGTGCCGGATGCTGAGCGTCAGCACGAGACCGGTCGCGCAATCGATCAGCAGGAAGCTCGGCGCTGCGAACTGCGGTCCATAGATGGCGCTCATCAGCGGCATGTAGGTCAGGGCCGCGCCGAAGCCGGAGAAGCCGCGCACCACGCCGGAAAGCAGCGCCACGAAGACGCCCAGGTAGAATCTCGGGTCCGCGATGACCGCCGCGAAGGTTGCGGAATCGGGGAGTTCGATCACGGCGGGACGCAGGCCATCGATCCGCTTTCTGGTTGTCGGGAACCCGGAGGAGTCCGGGAGGGCGCTGGCCGCGCGGGCCGGGCGGCGCTATCAACGGTATCCCATGAGAGGCCCGATTCGCATCCTCGGCATCGATCCGGGGCTCCGCCGTACCGGCTGGGGCCTTGTCGACGTCGACGGCAACCGGCTCATCTTTGTCGGCTGCGGGTCGATCGACACCGATGCGCACGGCAGCGTGGCCGAGCGGCTCGTCACTATCCACGACGGGCTTGCGCGCGTGGTCGAGGAGTTCCGGCCCGACGAAGCCGCCGTCGAGGCGACCTTCGTCAACAAGGACGCCGCCGCGACGCTCAAGCTCGGGCAGGCACGCGGGGTGGCGTTGCTCATTCCGGCGCGCGCCGGCGTGACGGTTGCGGAATACGCGCCCAACCTGGTCAAGAAGACCATCGTGGGCGCCGGGCACGGCGAGAAGGCGCAGATTCGCATGATGATCGGCGTGCTGCTGCCGAAGGCCGATCCGGCGACGCACGACGCCGCCGATGCCCTGGCGATCGCGGTCTGCCATGCACACCATCGCCAAAGTGCGCTGGCAAGGGTGGCGGTCCGATGATCGGCAAGCTTAAAGGAACGATCGATTCCTACGGCGAGGATTTCATCGTCGTCGACGTGCACGGTGTCGGCTACGTGGTGCACTGCTCGGCCCGCACCTTGCAGTCGCTTCCGGGAGCCGGCGAGGCGGTCTCGCTCGCGATCGAGACGCACGTGCGCGAGGACCAGATCCGGTTGTTCGGATTCGAGAGCGAGATCGAGCGCGAGTGGTTCCGGCTGCTGCAGACCGTGCAGGGTGTCGGCGCCAAGGTGGCGCTGTCGGTTCTCTCGACCTTAAGACCTGCCGACCTCGCCACCGCGGTGGCGACGCGCGACAAGGCGATGGTGGCGCGTGCGCAGGGAGTCGGCCCGAAGGTGGCGGAGCGCATCGTCACCGAGCTCAAGGACAAGGCGCCGGCTTACGCGGAGGTCGATCCGGCGGTGATCCGCCTCTCCGGCGCGCTCGAGGAACGCCGCGCCCCGCAGCCGGTCGCCGATGCGGTCTCCGCGCTCGTCAATCTCGGCTATGGTCAGCCGCAGGCGGCGGCCGCGATCGCGGCGGCCGCGCGCACCGCCGGCGAGGCGGCCGACACCGCGAGCCTGATCCGCCTGGGGCTGAAGGAGCTGGTGAAGTGAGCATCAACGCCCATCATCGGCTCGCCGGGTCGCCGCCCTCCCGGCGCGCGCTTGTGCACTCGCCGACCTCCCCCGTAAGGGAGGTGACCGCCACGTGGGGTGACATCTCAGCAGGGGTTCGCCGGTTGCGAACGGGGCGGCTTCTTTTACGCCGGCGGTCTCTCTTTGAAGTGGTCGGTCGCTTTGAAATGGTCGGCCGCTCTCCGCTTTCTCGCTCCCTCCCCCCTTGCGGGGGAGGGCTGGGGAGG
>CAYVBN010000293.1:0-2126 GCA_964449645.1 uncultured Hyphomicrobiales bacterium | reverse complement strand
GGGGGAGGGTTAGGGAGGGGGGTTGATGCCGCACGCCGACGTCAGCGGACGGCAACGCACGCGGGCGAAGACTCTTCGCCGGGTGATGACGCGCGCGGAGCTGCTGCTGTGGCGTGCCCTCAAGGCTCATCATCTTGATGGACTTGCGTTCCGCCGCCAGACGCCGATGGGACCGTATATCGTCGATTTCATCTGTCACGCCGCGCGTCTCGTGATCGAACTCGATGGCGAGTCACACGATTTCGAAGCACGGCGCCGTTCGGATCAGGTGCGCGATCGATGGTTAGATTCGCAGGGGTACATGGTGCTGCGTTTCACAAACGACGACATTCTATCGAGTCTCGAAGGGATCGTTGCATCTATTCGCCGAACCGCGAACGCGCGGATTCGCAATGCACCCCCCTCCCCGCCCCTCCCCCGCAAGGGGGGAGGGAGTTCGAGAAAGTCCAGAACGACCAATAGAAGCAACACGCGATGAAATTCACGCTCTCCTGGCTCAAAGAGCATCTCGACACCGATCATTCGCTCGGCGAGATCGTCGACAAGCTCACGATGATCGGGCTCGAAGTCGAGCGTGTCGAAGACAAGGCGAAGGAACTCTCCGCCTTCACGATCGCCTCGGTGATCTCGGCCGAGAAACATCCGAACGCCGACAAGCTGCGGGTGTGCCTGGTGGACATCGGTGCCGGCGCGCCTATCCAGGTCGTGTGCGGCGCGCCCAATGCGCGCGCCGGCATGAAGGGCGTCTTTGCCCCGCCCGGCACGCACATTCCGGGCACCGGCCTCGATCTCAAGATCGGCACCATCCGGGGCGTCGAGAGCCGCGGCATGCTGTGCTCGGCGCGCGAACTCGAGCTCTCCGACGATCACCAGGGGATCATCGAGCTCCCGGCCGATGCGCCGGTCGGCAGACCGTTCGTCGACTACATGGGACTCGGCGATCCGGTGATCGAGATCAACCTGACGCCGAACCGGCCGGACTGTACCGGCGTGCACGGCATCGCGCGCGACCTCGCCGCCGCCGACATGGGGAAATTCAAGGACCCGTCGATCAAGCAGGTGAAGGGCGAGTTTCCCTGCCCGGTCTCGGTGAAGCTCGACTTCGGCGCCACGCCTTCGCTCTGCCGCGGCTTCGCGCTGCGGCTGGTCAGGGGCGTGAAAAACGGCCCCTCGCCCGAATGGCTGCAGCGCCGGCTGACCGCGATCGGGCTGCGGCCGATCAACGCGCTGGTTGATATCACAAATTACATCACCTTCGACCGCGCCCGCCCGCTGCATGTGTTCGACGCCGCCAAGGTGAAGGGCGATCTCGTCGTGCGCCGTGCGCAATCGGGCGAGACGCTGCTCGCGCTCGACGGCAGGACCTATGCGCTCGACGACACGATGTGCGTGATCGCCGACGCGCGGGGTGTCGAATCGCTCGCCGGCATCATGGGCGGCGAGGCAACCGGCTGCTCGGAGGAGACCACGGACGTCCTCATCGAATCGGCGCTGTGGGACGAATCCAACATCGCGCATACCGGCCGCAGGCTCGGCATCCAGTCGGATGCGCGCTATCGGTTCGAGCGCGGCGTCGATCCGGCCTTCATGCTGCCGGGCCTCGAGCTCGCGACCCGCATGGTGCTCGATCTGTGCGGCGGCACGCCCTCGGAGATCACGCAGGCCGGCGAACTCGAAATCCCCGAGCGCGTCATCGACTTCCCGCTCTCGGAACTCGAGCGCATCGCAGGGCTCGACGCCAGCCTGGCGGAAGTCCGCCGCGTGCTCAGCCATCTCGGCTTCTTCGTCGCCGGCCAGGGCGAACGCGTGAAGATCGCGGTGCCATCCTGGCGCCCGGACATCGAAGGCCGCGCCGACATCGTGGAGGAGGTCGTGCGCATCCTCGGCGTCGACCGCGTGCCGGCGACGCCGTTCGATCGTGGCGACGCGCCGCGCAAGCCGGTGCTCACGCCCCTGCAGACGCGCACCCGCAAGGCCAAGCGTGCGCTTGCCGCGCGCGGCATGGACGAGGCCGTGACGTGGTCGTTCGTCGCCAGGCCGCAGGCGGAGCTGTTCGGCGGCGGGAACCCAAGCCTCGCGCTCGCCAATCCGATCGCGGCCGATCTCTCCGACATGCGTCCGAGCTT
>CAYVBN010000292.1:0-2058 GCA_964449645.1 uncultured Hyphomicrobiales bacterium | reverse complement strand
ATCAGGGCAGCCCCCTGGCGCAGCCGGTGCTTCATATGCGAGGCGAACACCGGATGGGCATCGGTCGGGTTGGCGCCGATGACGATGACGACGTCCGTATATTCGACGGAATCGAAGTCCTGCGTTCCCGCCGAAGTCCCGAACGTCGTTTTCAGTCCATAGCCGGTCGGCGAGTGGCAGACACGGGCGCAGGTATCGACGTTGTTGTTGCCGAAAGCCGCGCGCACGAGCTTCTGGACCAGGAACGTTTCCTCGTCCGTGCAGCGCGACGACGTGATGCCGCCGACGGAGCCGCGGCCGTATTTCGCCTGAATGCGCTTGAACTCGGAGGCGACCCGGCCAATCGCCTCGTCCCATGAGACCTCGCGCCAGGGTTCCGTGATCTTTTCGCGGATCATCGGCTTGAGGATGCGCTCCTTGTGGTTGGCGTAGCCCCAGGCGAAGCGGCCCTTGACGCAGGAATGGCCGCGATTGGCTTTCCCGTCCTTGTACGGGATCATGCGGATGACCTCGTCCCCGCGCATTTCCGCCTTGAACGAGCAGCCGACGCCGCAATAGGCGCAGGTCGTCACGACGGACCGCTCGGGTTTTCCGAACTCGATCACGGTCTTCTCGCGCAGCGATCCGGTCGGACAGGCCTGCACGCACGCGCCGCACGACACGCATTCGGATTCGAGAAAACTCTCTTCCATGCCGGCGGACACGATCGACTCGAAGCCGCGGCCCGCGATGGTGAGCGCAAACGTGCCCTGCACCTCTTCGCACGCGCGCACGCAGCGCGAGCAGACGATGCACTTGGCGGGATCGAAGGTGAAATAGGGATTGGACTCGTCCAGTCCGGTGTCGCGGTGACGGGCGCCGTCGAACCCGTAGCGCACTTCCTGCAGGCCCACCGCCTGTGCGGTCTCGAGCAGGTCGAGATCGCCTTGCGTCGCGGGATCCAACGATTGCACCGGATGATCGGAGACATAGAGCTCCATCACGCCCTTGCGCAATCGCTCGAGGCGCTCGCCGCCCGTGCGCACCACGAGGCCGTCGGCGACCGGCGTGGTGCAGGACGCCGGCGTGCCGGCGCGGCCTTCGATCTCGACCAGACACAGGCGGCAGGAGCCGAACGCCTCCAGCATGTCGGTGGCGCACAGCTTCGGAATCTCGATTCCCGCCTCCATGGCGGCGCGCATGATCGACGTGCCTTCGGGCGCCGTGACCGTGGTCCCGTCAATCGTGAGCGTGACGGTCTTCTCGGCTTTCGAGGCGGGCGTGCCGTAGTCGATCTCGCGGATCAGGGATTGCTGGTCGAGGGACATGGGGTCCTCCTCATTCACTCCGCCGCCTGCAGGGAAGGCGGCGTGAGGCCGAAGTCCTCGGGGAAATGGTTGAGCGCGCTCATCACCGGGTAGGGGGCGAAACCACCGAGCGCGCAGAGCGAGCCGAATTTCATGGTGTTGCAGAGATCTCTGAGCAGCTCGATGTTGGCGGCGCGGCGATCGCCCCGAATGATGCGATCGATCACCTCCATGCCGCGGACCGAGCCGACGCGGCATGGCGTGCACTTGCCGCATGATTCGAACGCGCAGAACTCCATGGCGAAGCGCGCCTGCTTCGCCATGTCGACGGTCTCGTCGAACACCACGACGCCGCCGTGGCCGATCAGGCCGTCGCGCGCGGCAAAGGCCTCGTAATCGAACGGCGTGTCGAACAGGGCCGGCGGGAAATAAGCTCCCAAGGGGCCGCCCACCTGCACGGCGCGCACCGGCCGTCCGCTGGCCGTGCCGCCGCCGATCTCCTCGACGAGCTCACCGAGCGTGATGCCGAACGCCGTCTCGAACAGGCCGCCGTGCTTCACGTTGCCGGCGAGCTGAATCGGCATGGTGCCGCGCGACTTGCCCATGCCGAAATCGGCGTAGCTCTGCGCGCCTTCCGCCAGGATGAACGGCACCGTGGAGAGCGAGAGGACATTGTTGATGACGGTGGGCCGGCCGAACAGCCCTTTGTACGCGGGAAGCGGCGGCTTGGCGCGCACGACGCCGCGCTTGCCCTCGATGCTTTCGAGAAGCG
>CAYVBN010000291.1:0-3007 GCA_964449645.1 uncultured Hyphomicrobiales bacterium | reverse complement strand
TGAAGAAGATCGTCTTCTTCGTGCTCGCGCACAGCCGCGCGAGTTCCTCCTGCAGCGTCAGTCGGGTCATGGCGTCGACCGCCGCGAACGGCTCGTCCATCAGGATCACGTCGGGATCCGCCGCCCAGGTACGGGCGACGGCCACGCGCTGGCGCATGCCGCCCGAAAGCTCGTGCGGGTAGCGTTCCTCGAACCCCGTGAGCCCCGTCAGCTCGATCAGGCGCGCCACCGTGCGCTCGCGCTCGACGCGCGGCACGCGGGCGATCTCCAGGCCGTGCCCGATGTTGCGCCGGACCGTGCGCCACGGAAGGATGGCGAGTTCCTGGAACACCACGCCGCGGTCACGCCCCGGCCCGCGCACGGGCTTGCCGTCGCACAGAATCGTCCCTTCGGTCGGCCGGATGAAGCCGGCGATCGCCTTGAGCAGCGTGGTCTTGCCGCACCCGCTTGGACCGACCAGCGTGACGAACTCGCCGGCGCGAATACGAAGATCGACATAGTCGGTCGCCTGCACCGGCCCGTCCGCGGTGTCGAACACGTGACGGAAACCGGATACGACGATCTTGTCGCCGTTCGCCGCCTGAGAGGTCATCGTTTCGTTCCGGCATCGCGGGGCGACGCGTGCGGCGCCGTCCGCAGCGGTTGTCAGCTCAACTGACCTTTGCACTCGGCAAGAGTCTTGGGCAGCGGCGGAAGATCCGAGAACAGCTCCGGATGCTGCGCCATCACGCGCTTGAGCACGGTGTCGTCATAGAAGTCGCTCGCCTCGAACGGCTTGTCCTTCTTGATGAGGCCGGACTTGATCATCTCGTTTCCGGTCAACAGCAGCCCGTGCACGTTGCAGACCGAGATGCGCGGATCCCACTGCAGATATTTCATCCCCTCCGCGGCATCCGCCACATTGAGGCCGTCGAGATAGCGCGTGTCGATCTCGGCGGCAGCCTTGGGATTCTTGCGGATGAACTGCGTGGCCTGCGCGATGCCGATCGAGAACTTTTCCAGGATGTCCTGGTTCTTCTTGATCCAGTCCTCCTGGGCGACGACGCCGATCAAGTCGGTGACGAGACCCGCTTCGCCGCGGCTCACCTCGACGGCATTCTGGCCGAGCTCGCGCACGGCTTGCGCCGTGTAGGGCTCCCACGGTGCGATCGCGTCCACCTGCCCCTGCACGATCGTGATCGGCATGTTCTCCACCGGCACGCTGACGAGCTGCGACTTGCTGATGTCGAGCCCGTGCTTGCGGAACCATTCGCGCAGGTAGACTTCGTTGGTGCTGCCGGTGAGGTGCGCGATCTTCTTGCCTTCCATCGACTTCGGATTGTTGGCGTCGATGCCGCGATCCTTGCGGCCGATGATCGCGCGCCCGCCCGCCTTGGCGACGTATTCGGCGGCGTTGTAGTAGGGAATCACACCCTTGAGCATGTTCCCGCTCGCACGTGCCGATGCCGTCGTGGTGCTCAGCGCGGCATGGCCCAACTGGGCCTCGCCGGCCTTGAGCGCCTGCGTGACCTGGCGTCCGCTGCTGGTGAGCTTGAGCTTGACGTCGAGGCCCTGCTGCGCCCAGAAGCCGTTCTCGACCGCCACGAACGCTGGCGTGCTGAACAGATTGTTGACGACGATGAAGGTCGCTTCGCGCATCTGCTGCGCATCGGCCGCCGTCGCGACGGCCAGTCCGCACAGCGCTCCAAGAGCGCATGCGCCGACCGCCCGCCAGAATCCCGTCGGTCTCATGTGATCCTCCCTTGTGATATCGAGCGGATTGGCCGCGCCGTGGCGCGGATATCCACTTCGTTGAACGTGATCAAAGGCGGCTCCAGCGATCCGGTCAAGACGACAATGCGTTCCGAACATCGGACCGAGGGCGATTCCGCTCTCGCGATCGGAACCGCCCCGCCGCGTCAGCTCTCGGCTTCCGCATCCAGAAGCTTCGCCGCGAACGCGGCACGACCGCGCAGCGCCTCGACGAGCAGCGCCAAGTCGTTGCCGACCAGCATCAGGCGAATGCCCATCGCGGCATATCGGCGCATCGCATCCTCCCGGTAGGCGCCTCCGAGCCCCGGAACCTTGCCGTGTCGCCAGCAGGCTTCGATCGTGCGGCGGACCGCATCCTGCACCCGCGGATGCTCGACTTCGCCCGGCACGCCCAGCGACACCGAAAGATCGGTCGCGCCGACCTGCAGCGCGTCGATGCCCGGAACAGCGGCGATCTCGTCGATCCGGTCGATCGCATCGGCGGTCTCGATGATGCCGACCAGAAACGTGAGCGCGTCCGCCGCCTTCATGGTCTCCGGCGCCGGCATCTGCCGATAGCCGAACTGCGGCAGGAGGCCCGAGAGCGAGCGCGCACCAGCGGGCGGGAATCGCGCGGCGGCGGCGGCGCGTGCGGCGTCCTGCGGAGAATCGACATGCGGCACGACGACTCCGACCGCACCGCCGTCGAGCGCGCGGCCGATCCAGGCCGGTTCGTTGGCCGGAACACGCACGATGGGGGTGATTCCCGCGTCGAGCGCGGCGACGCAGATCTGCGCCGCGGCGTCGAGGCCGGTCGGGCCGTGCTCGAGGTCGACGAACAACCAGTCGAAGCCGCACGAGGCCGCGATACGGGCGATCTGCGCGGAGCGCGAATGCGCGACCACGAGACCGGAGGCGATCTGTCCGGCTTTCAGGCGCGCGCGAAGACGATCCTCGTACACCTCACCCCTCCGTCGAATGGCCGCAGCCCGCTCAGCGCGACTCGCTTGAACTCTCTGCTGGATTATCTGCGCGGCGCTCGATCTCCCGGAAGACAGCGCTGTTGTCCAAATCCCCCTCTCCGCGCGCGACCAAGGCTTCCAGCACCTCGCCGTGCACCGCGAGCGTCGGCAGCGGCTGACCGAGACGCCGCGCCTGATCGAGCATGAGATGTACGTCTTTCAGAGTCTGGCGCACGCGTCCCTCCGGGGTGAAATCGCGGCGCACCATTTTCGGTCCCTTGGTGTCCATGACCTGGGAGTAGGCCGCCGAGCCG
>CAYVBN010000290.1:0-11888 GCA_964449645.1 uncultured Hyphomicrobiales bacterium | reverse complement strand
ATCGCTGTCGCCCGCCTTCAGGCGCTCGCGCACCAGCAGGCGCAGGTCGCGGGCGAGCGGCGCCTCGGAATCGTCGATCGACTGGTTCTGGCAGACCATGCAGCGCAGCTCGCGCGAGAGCGTCCGCGCCCGCGCTTCGCGCGCCGGATCCTTCAGCATTTCGTCCGGCTGCACGGCGTGCGCCGCGCCCGTGCTCAGAAGCGCGACGGCCAACAGGACTGCACGCACCAGCGCGCGCATCACGCTACTCCGCAGGCTGCATGGCGCGTCGCCGCCCCGCGGCCGGCTTCGGCGCGCCGACGCGCAGCCGGCGGTCCGACAGCGACAGCCCGCCGCCGATCACCATCACGATGGCGCCGAACCAGATCAGCAGCACGAGCGGCTTGTGATAGAGGCGCACCGAGATCGACCCGTCCGCGTTCTGATCGCCGAGCGACAGATAGAGCTGGCTCAGTCCGCGCGTCATGAGCGCCGTCTGGGTCGTGGCGGTGCTGCGCGCCGGGAACGTCCGCTTCGACGGCTCCATCGTGCCGATGCGCTCGCCGTTGCGGGTCACCGTGAAGCGCCCGATCACCTCGCGGTAGTTGGGCCCGGTGCGCGAGCTCATTCCGTCGAAGGTGAAGTCGTAGCGGCGGATCGAGACTTCATCGCCCGGCTTGAGCATGGTGATGCGCTCGCTGCCCCCCTGCGTCTCGCCGACGATGCCGAGCAAGGTCAGGCCAAGGCCGAAATGGGCGAAGGCCGTGCCCCAGGCCGAGCGGGGCAAGCCGACGGCACGGCGCAAGGCAATCGCCGGCGCCCGCACGAGGTTGATTCGCTCGACGATGTCGGTGACGGCGCCGGCCATGACGAACAGCGCCAACCCGACGCCGAACGGTGCGAGAACCGGACCGCCGCTGTCGACCACGAAGGTCGCCGCGAGCCCGACGAGCGCGAGCGCCAGCGCGCCGAGCAGCCGCTGCGCGACGCCGAACAGATCGCCGCGTTTCCAGGCGAGCAGCGGACCGAACGGCACCGCGAGCAGCAGCGGCACGAACAGTGGGCCGAAGGTCGCCTTGAAGAACGGCGCACCGACGGAGATCTTGTCCCCGGTGAGCGCCTCGAGCGCGAGCGTATAGAGCGTGCCGACGAACACCGTCGCGCACGCGGCGGTGAGAAACAGGTTGTTGAAGACGAGCGCGCCTTCGCGCGAGATGGGAGCGAACAATCCGCCCTGTTTCAGCAAGGGCGCGCGCCAGGCATAGAGCGCGAGGCTGCCGCCGATGAAGAGGACCAGAATGGCGAGGATGAACACGCCGCGGGTCGGATCGGTGGCGAAGGCGTGCACCGAGGTCAGCACGCCCGAGCGCACCAGGAAGGTGCCGATCAGCGAGAGCGAGAAGGTCAGGATGGACAGCAGAATGGTCCAGACCTTCAGCGCGTCGCGCTTCTCCATCACCAGGGCGGAGTGCAGCAGCGCGGTGCCGGCGAGCCAGGGCATCAGCGAGGCGTTCTCGACCGGGTCCCAGAACCACCAGCCGCCCCAGCCGAGCGTGTAGTAGGCCCAGTAGGAGCCCATGGCGATGCCGAGCGTCAGGCACATCCAGGCCATGAGCGTCCACGGCCGGACCCAGCGCGCCCAGGCCGCGTCGATGCGGCCTTCGATCAGCGCCGCCACCGCGAAGGAGAACGAGATCGAGAAGCCGACATAGCCGAGATAGAGGAGCGGCGGATGCACCGCCAATCCCATGTCCTGCAGGATGGGGTTGAGGTCGCGCCCCTCGAACGGCGCCGGCGTAAGACGCGCGAACGGGTTTGAGGTCGTGAGGATGAACAGATAAAAGGCCGCGGCGATCCAGGACTGGACCGACAGCACCGTCGCCTTCAGGGGCAGCGGAACGTTGTTGCCGAATGTCGCGACGAGCGCTCCGAACAGCGACAGGATGAGGACCCAGAGCAGCATCGAGCCCTCGTGGTTCCCCCAGACGCTGGTGAACTTGTAGATGAGCGGCATCGTCGAGTGCGAATTCTCGAACACGCTCATGACGGAGAAGTCGGAGGTGACGTAGCAGGCGACCAGTGCGGCGAAGGCGGTCGCGACGAAACCGAACTGAACGAGCGCCGTGACGTCGCCGACGCCCATCAGCACCGTGTCGCGCGCGCGGGCACCGGCGAGCGGCACCACCGACTGCACAAGCGCCAGCGCCAGGGCCAGGACCAGGGCATAGTGACCGATTTCGGGGATCATCGCGGGCGTCCTCACTGCGCCTTGGCGGTCGGCGTCGCTTCGAGCATCTTGTCGTAGTCGGTCTTCCAGTGGCCCTGTTTCTTGAGGGCGTCCGCGACCTCCTTCGGCATGTAGCGCTCGTCGTGCTTGGCGAGCACCGTATCAGCCTTGAAGGTGCCGCCGGCCTCGAGCACGCCTTCCGCGATCACGCCCTGCCCTTCGCGGAAGAGATCGGGCAGCAGTCCCTGATAGGCGACCGGCATGGCGTGATTGCCGTCGGTCACTTCAAAGCGGACCTTGAGATGATCGCCGCGCACCACCGTGCCGGGTTCGACGAGACCGCCGAGACGGATGCGCGTGCCGGGCTGCACGTGCTTCTCGATGACGTCGGTCGGGGAATGGAAGAAGACGATCGAATCCCTGAGCGCTCCGAGCACGAGCGTCACGGCGAGCCCGAGCACCCCGACGCCCGCGCCGATCAGGGCGAGGCGCCGCTGCTTGCGAGTCATGCTGGCGAACCTCTCAACGTCATCCCTCGACACCGAGCACTTTGACGCCGTCGTCGAGACGACGGAGCTTGTCCGGATCGCTTGCGAGCGCGCGGCGGGCATCGGCGGCCGCGGTGCGCGCCTTCTCGCGCTCGCCCAGCACCATATAGGCTCGCACCAGCCGGAGCCACCCGTCCACGTCGGACCCGTCCTGATGCAAACGGGTGGCGAGGCGGTCGACCATGCCGCGGATCATCTCGTTGCGCTGTGCGGGCGGCATCTCGGCCGCGGCGGCCATCTCTTGCGCGTCCGGGCCCGGGGACGCCGGCTGCTCGAGTTCCGCCAGCGAGCCGCGCACGAGCGCGATCCACGGCGCGCCCTCGGGCGCCTGCGCCAGCAGATCGCGCCAGATGCGCGCCGCCTCCTCGCGCTTGCCGTCCTGCTCGGCGGCGCGTCCCAGATAGTACCGCGCCTTGACGGTCTTGGGATCGAGCGCGACCGCACGGTCGAACGCCTGCTTGGCTTCGGCGGTGACGACGCCGTTCGCGGCCGCGACCAGCGCCTCGCCGAAATCGGCCTGCCGGTCCGCCGTCTCGCCGAGCAGGCGCAAGGCATTGCGCCGTGCCTTGACGGCGTCATCGTAGCGGCCGTCGCGCAGATAAACCGGCGCAATGACTTCCCATCCGCGCCCGTCGTCGGGATTCTGTTCGAGATGCGCCTCGACGCGCGCCACCAGCGCGGCGAACGACTGGTGATCGGCTTGCGCGGCCGCGATGCGTTGGGCGAGAGGCTGGCCCGGAAGATCCGGCGAGCCGAATGCGAGGTAGAGTCCCACCGACACCGCGGGCACGACGATCAGCCCCCCGAGCGCCGCGGCGCGGCGCCGCCATTGCGCCGACATGGTGTCCGGTTTGCTGAACGTCTCGCGCGTGGCCGCCGCATCCGCTGCGGCAATCAGTCGGCGCGACACCTCGACGCGCGCGGCCTGAGCTTCAGCCTTTCCGATCGCTCCGAGCGCGCGGTCGCGATCGATTTCCTCGAGCTGATCGCGATAGACCGCGAGATCGGCGCCCTCGGTTTTCTCCACGCGCCCGCGCGCCAACGGCCACAGCACGGCGAAGATCGCCGCCGCCGTCATGATCGCGAACAAAAACCAGAGAATCATACTGCAACGCGAGCCTGTGAGCGCGAGCCTGTTATTTGGGGTCCCCGGCGCGGGTTACATCATGGCACGCCGGCCGCCGCAACCGCCATCGGCAGCAAACGCCGTGCCCTGACATATTCCGAAATGTTAACGACGTGGCGGCGCTCTCTGCCATCGCCCCGGCCAATCAGCCGCGGCCCCCTGCCCGCCGCGTCCTATCAGCTTTGATGATGATCGATGACGATGCCGTGGTGGGCGCCCGCCCGCTCATGCCTTGGCGGCGGCCTTCCGCTCACTGTTCGCCGCGACGTCCGCCGCCTTCGCGAGCAGCGAGGCGTATTCCTTGCCGAACACCTTGGCGCAGAAACGTACCGCCGCGTCGACCTGTGACTGGCGGAAATTCCGGTCGGATTCGCCCGCCGTGCGCAGTGCGTCGAGCAAGGCGGAGGTGCCGGTGTCGAGGTAATGCTGCACTTCCGAATAGGTGCGCAACGTCATCTCGTTGATGGCGAGCTCGTTCGCATAGTTGCGACAGACGCCCACGAATTCGATCAGCGCCTCAGTTTCGGCCACGTCCCCGCTGTCGAGCGCCGAGCCCGGCGCGATTTCCTTGACCGGCCGCGGGCGCAGCAGGCGGCGCACGCGCCCCGGCATCGACTCAATTTCCGATTTCAGCAATTCCGCCACTTCCGAGCGCACGGCGGCGAGCTGCCGCGCCCAGGGCGAATCCATGCCGAGGTCCATCTCGGTCCGCAGCCCGCGCGCGGTGTCGTGAATGTCCTTGAGCAGCGGCCCGACCTCGGCTGCGCGGCCACGCTTGAGATCGCGCTTGAGCGCACGCACCAGGCGTTCGAGCTCGGCAAGCACGATCGTCACCGCGACGGCGTAAGGTCCGTCCGCTACACGGGACGCCTTGTCGCTTTCGGCCGCCTTGGTGGCGAGGCGGATGAGCTGCCACGGCGCGACCAGCCGGTTCATCGTCATGACGACCGCGCACAGAAAAGTGTCCGGCCTGCCGGCCTGGGAATCGAGCAGCGCCTTCACGCCGTCGAGCTGGTCCTCGCTGAGATTGCGGATGCTCATCGGCAATCGGCTGGCGATGGTCGCCAAGCCATCGCGCGCCGAGAGGATGGACAGCACGCGGCCGGCGTCGGTGATCGCGTGAGGCGTGCCAATCTGTGCGGCCATGCGGCGGCGCGCCCTGTCGTCCGCCTGAAGCGTCGCGAGCACGTGGCGGATCTGCTGCACGGCCCGATCCTGGAACGCCCGTGCCGCCTGCTCGGCCTTCCCGGTCTCGTTTTCGGCCGTGAGCCGGGTGATCTCCGCCGTATAGGCTTTCGCCTCCTCGGGCAGCACGTCGCGGCAGATCCAGTCCCAGATCGGGCGGATGCCGGCCTGCGACACGCGGCCGGGATGCACGTGCTCGGCGCCGTCGTCGACCAGGAAGGGCTCGAGCGGGGCCAGGAACAGCCCGGCCGCCGGTCCCATCTGCTCGGCGAGGCGCGAGGTGCCGCGCAGCGTCCGCCGCAACTCCTGAAGCACGAGATCGGCGCCCGGCATCTCGTCACCGCGCGCCAGGGCGCGCTCGAGCTCGGCCATAAGCAGGGCTCGCGCCTCCGGCTTCAAATCACGGAGGAAGACACGCAATTTTTCCACGGGGTGCCCGTCGGCCATCCCGCACACCTGCGATCTCGAGATTACCCTGACGATTGATAGCCGAGGGCCGTTAAGAACTCGTTGAACATCGCGGCGCGCACGCGTGACCGGGCGCGCCGCATTTGAGGCGATCGGCCGCTCATCAAGGTTCGAGCCACCGGCAGCCCTCTACGAAGCCAGTGCCACGGACGCTTCCTTGACCTTCTGGGTCGCGTCGCTGGCCGACCTCGTCGCCTTCACGATGTGGCTCATGCTCTGGCTGATCGCCTGAACGCCCTCGGCGGCGGTCTGCATGTTGGACGCGATTTCCTTGGTCACGGCGCTCTGCTCCTCGACCGCCGCCGCGATCGTCTCCGAAATCTCGTTGATCGCGTTGATGGTCGTCGAGATGTCGCCGATGGCGCCCACGGCCTCGTTGGTGGCGCTCTGCACCGCGGCGATCTGGCCGCCGATTTCCTCCGTGGCCTTGCCGGTCTGGGTCGCGAGCGACTTGACCTCGGAGGCCACCACCGCGAAACCGCGCCCGGCCTCGCCGGCCCGCGCCGCCTCGATGGTCGCGTTGAGCGCCAGGAGATTGGTCTGAGCCGCGATCGTGTTGATCAGGCTGACGATATCGCCGATGCGCGCCGCCGATGCGGACAATCCGGTCACGATCTCGTTGGTGCGCTTGCTCTGATCGACCGCCTGGCCGGAGATTTGCGAAGCCTCCGCCACCCGCCGGCTGATCTCGCCGATTGATACCTGCAGTTCCTCGGCGCCCGCCGCGACCGCCTTCACGTTGGCGGAGGTCTGCTCGGAGGCACCCGCGGCGCTGGTGACCTGTTGGTTGGCGGCGTTCATCGCCTCGCCGATGACGCCGAGGTCGCGATCGATGGCCTGCTGGATCATCGTTCGCTGTGTGATGTCGGTTGCGAATTTGACGACCTTGAAGGGCTTGCCGTTGAGGTCGAAGATCGGATTGTAGCTGGCCTGAATCCAGATTTCCTTGCCGCCCTTGCCGATGCGCTTGTATTGCGCCGCGCGATATTCGCCGCGGTTCAACGCCTCCCAGAACTCCCGGTAGGCCGCGCTCTGCCGCTCCGCCTCATCGACGAACATGCTGTGATGCCGGCCGCGGATCTCGTCGAGGCGGTATCCCATCGTCTGAAGGAAATTCTCGTTCGCCGTGATGATCGTGCCATCGAGATTGAAATGAATGATGGCCTGGGACTTTCCGATCGCATCGATCTGCCCCTGAGCATCGGCGGCGCGCAGCTTGCGTTCGGTGACGTCGGTCGCGAACTTGATCACCTTGAAGGGCTTTCCGTCCTGGCCCTTGATCGGATTGTAGCTCGCCTGGATCCAGATTTCCTTGCCGCCCTTGCCGATGCGCTTGAATTCGGCCACTTGGAATTCGCCGCGGTTCAAGGCCTCCCAGAACTTCTGATAGTCAGCGCTCTTCTTTTCCTTCTCCCCAACGAACATGCTGTGATGCTGCCCGTGGATCTCCTCGAGGCGGTATCCGAAAATCGCGAGGAAGTTCTCGTTGGCGGTGATGATCGCGCCATCCATGTCGAACTCGATGACGGCCTGGGATTGCCCCAAGGCATCGATAACCGCTTCAAGCTCATGGACCTTGTTGGTCTTCGTTGTGAAAAACATCGATTGCCCCAGACGTTGGGTTCGCCGCCCCATCGCGAACCGGACAGAGTGGGTGGAGAAAAACATTCATGGTAAAAATTTTCAGTTAACGCGACGTCAGATGTAATGTAGTCGCACCTCAATTCCATCCTGACCCAAACGATATTCTTCATTCCGGGACGACAACTGTCGCCTTTGCCAAGTATTACGCGCACGCAAAGATAACTGGTGACCTATAATCGGTCCACCGTCAGGCCAAACTCTGCTCCTCGACCGCGAGAGTC
The DNA here is from genome assembly GCA_964449645.1 of uncultured Hyphomicrobiales bacterium. GTDB lineage: Bacteria > Pseudomonadota > Alphaproteobacteria > Rhizobiales > Xanthobacteraceae > CAYVBN01. The sequence goes on along the minus strand of CAYVBN010000290.1, from coordinate 4,490 downwards.
CGTTCCCCGCCCCGCAGCCGCGTCAGGGTGCGCGAGAGCCACGTCTCCTCCGGCTCCGCCTGCGGCAGGAAGGACTCGGCGAAACAGAGCGCGCCGGCGGCTTCCGCCATGCGGGCGACGGCCGCGACCATCGGCGGCGCGCCAGCGGCGTGGATGATGTCGTGCGCCGAGAGCTTCGGAACGTAGTCGGTGACGGGACCTGCCTGCACGGCCGGCGTCACGGTCTGACGTGCATCGGTGACCGGCACGATCACGACGTTCGGAAAGCGGGCCAACCGGCACAAGGCCGGCACCATGTAGAGCCCCTGCAAGGTCCGCGCGCCGACGACGAGAAAAATCCGCCGGTTGGGATTTTCTCCGAGCGCGGCTTCGGCGATCGACCAGATGGGCGCAAATCCCGTGCTCCCCGCCACCAGGACCAGGCGGTTCGCCAGTCCCGCGCGCAGATAGGCGGCCCCGAACGGCCCCCTCAGCTGCACCCGATGGCCGGCCGCGATGTCGGCGCCGAGCGCGCCGGACACCCTGCCGTCCGGGATCCGGCGGACGTGCAGGCAGATCGAAACCCCGTCGCCGTCGCCCTGGAGCGGAAATGTCGGGCTGTAATAGCGCGCCGGATAGCCTCGGAACTGCACCTGTACGCACTGCCCGGGCAGATAGGGCAGCGGCCGCGACGGCTCGATCTCGACCTCCACCACGTCGGGTGAAAGCGGCGCGACCGCGAGCACGCGGCCGGAGATGCTCGACACGCGCGGCATCTGTTCGACCGCAACCTTGAGATCGGAGACGATCCGGCTGCGGCAGGCATGAATGGCCCCCGGCTCCGGCCCTTCTCCTCCGTAGACGAGCCCTTCGAGCAGGCGCACCCGACACGCGCCGCAGCCGCCGTCCTCGCACCCCTGCGCGATCTCGATTCCGTTGGCCAATGCGGCCTCGAGCAGCACCTCTCCGCGCTCAGCAAAGAACTCGGCGCCGTTGACCTGAACCCGACACGTCTTGCGCATTACTCGACCTCGACACGAATCGCCCGGCTGCGGCCGGCATAGGATCTCTGGACCTGCTCATGAGCGGCGACGCGCACGCCTTGCGGTGGCCGGTACGGTTTCTGCGCGCCGGGCCGCCGCACGTTTTCGGGCATGCGCGGCGGCGCAGGCCCGCGTGCTTCGGCGAGCCGCGAAGCCGGACGTGGCGGTTTTTTCTGCGGCGTGCGCTGCCGCGCCGCGGCGACTGCCGCAGCAGACGGAGCGCTCTGCGGCTCGCGGCGGAACCAGCTCAGGGCCGCGGACAACAGTCCGCCGTCATCCTGCGCCTGTGGGACGAACGGATCGGCGTAGCAGAGCGCGCCGGCCGCCGCGGCCGCCTGCTTCACCGTCTCGACCATGGGCGGCGCGCCGCACGCATAGACGAGATCGTCGGCGCAGAGCGTCGGAAGATGATCGGTCGGCCGGCCGACGCGCACCACGTTCGTGACGGCCTGCGGGAGATCGACGACCGGCACCACCGCCACGTTGCGGCAGCGGGCGAGACGGCACAGTGCAGGGACCATGTAGAGCGACTCGATTTCCCGCGCGCCGACCACCATGACGATGTCGCGCCGCGAATTCTCGCGCAGCGCCGCATCGGCGATCGACCAGATCGGCGCGAACCCCGTGCCGCCGGACACCAGCACCAGGCGGTTGGAAAGGCCCGGACGCAGATAGGCCGCGCCGAACGGGCCCGTCAGCTTCACCCGATGGTCTTTGCGAATTTCCCGGCCGAGCGCGGATGAGACGCGCCCGTCGGGCAGGCGCCGGACATGCAGCCGGATCGTGCCGTCGCCCGGCTGCGCGAGCGGCACGGTCGGGCTGTAGCAACGCACCGGGAATTTGCGGAACTGCACCTGAAGATACTGGCCCGGCAGATAGTCGACCGGCCGCTGCGTCTCGATCCACACTTCGACGAAGTCGGGGGCGAGCGGCACGAGCTTGGCGACTCGTCCGGCGGTGCAGGTGATGTCAGGGACGTCCTCGATCACGAATTCGGCGTCGGTGAGAATGCGGCACTGACAGGCCTGCACGGCGCCCGTCGCCGCACCCTGCCCGGCAAAGACGCGCCCACTCACGACGTTCACCCGGCAGGTGCCGCAATGGCCGGACCGACAATCGTGCGGGATGTCGATGCCGTTGATGAGCGCCGCGTCGAGCAACAGTTCCCCGCGCTCGGCGAAGAACGCCTCGTCGTTGATCACCACCCTGCATTTCTTACGCATTACTGCTCCACCTCGAGTCGAATTGGCCGGACGTGTCGCGTGTGATGAATCTGCGAATGATCGAACGCGGCCACGCGCATGTAGGTGCCGCTGGCGATGGGCACGTCGGAGGGCGCGCCCCCGACGAGCCGGCGGGCGGCCTCGAGCGTCCAGCGCCCCGCCGCCCAACGGGCGGTGCCGCGGATCTCGGCGCGGTCCTGCAGGCGTTCGTCGACCACGCTGACACCCGGGACGACGGCGCCCACCGGGATTTGCGCATCGGCATCGGGCGTATAGGGCAGCGAGCTGTCCTCGGTCATCCACCAGCGTGCGCCGTCGCTGTCTCCGTGCTCCGGATCGAGATCGACGTGGCCGAGCGCCACCCAGGTCGCGCGCCAATCCTTCGGCAGCCGCTTCGGTTGGATCGGGGCCTCGTAGCCGCCGGGCGGCTTCGCTTCGAAATTGTCGTAGTAGATCGACGCGGCGCGCGGGTCCTCGATGAACCCGCCGCGGTAGGGACGCTCTCCGGCCACCTGCGCCTTGGTCGGCGTGGCCGGCATCCCGAAATGATTCTTGTCGATCCAGCCGAGAAGGCCGCCGCTCGCTGCCTTCCATTGCCACACCTCGACCTCGACATTGTCCGTCGTGGTGTAATGCAGGCCGCGTCCCGAGAGCGTCGTCGGCTTGCCGGCGACCGGGGTCGGCCCGGCGTGAAACGTGCGGTCTCCGGCGACGGTGAGATCGAGCGTCGTGAGCAGAACGGCGAACTTGTCCTCGTAGTACGAGCGCTCGTCGCCCCGATCGTAACCGTCGTGCAGGACATGCCAGCCGTCGCCGCGCTTGACGAGCGGCAGATGCTTCAGCGACCGGGTCGGATCGTCCCATACGAAAGAGAAATAGGCCCACGCCCCGTCGTGCACCGCGCGGATCTCGACCGTGCTCGCGCCCTTGCCGTCGAAATTGCCGCCGAGGTCGGTCATCACCGTCATGGGCCGTACGGTGCGCCAGACCGCATCCGAGATGTCGCCGTCGAGGACGGGAGCCTGCGCTTTCGCCACCCGGCGGATGTAGAGCGTGTCGACGGAGCTGCGGTCGATCGCCACCAGCGCGGTGACGCCGGCGAGCGCGACCGCGCTCGCGACGATCAGCGGATTGGCTTGCAGAACCGGGTCTCGTCGCCGCGGCGGGACCGCTCCCTCTGCGCGCGGCTGGGCCGTTTTCTTTTCTCGAACCGGCGCGCGCGGCGGCGTTCGCGGACGGCCGTCATCTGCGCCGTCATCGTCAACGCCATCGACGAGATCCATCGGGTCGAACGGCGGCGGCGGGGGCGCAAGCCGCGTCGGCCGCAACACGCGCAGCAACTGCGTCGCGCCGCCGGCCGCCCAATGCGCCGCGATGTGCAGGGCCGCATAGCCGAGGACCATCCAGGTCCCCATCAGATGCAGCGAGACGATGAAGTCGCTTCCGTAACCGAAATAGAGCAGACCGCCGGTGACGAGCTCGGTGAGCAGCGTCGCGAAGAGAATCCAGTAGAGAACGACGTTGATCGCGCCCCACCGCGCCTGTCCGGGCCGCAGCATTCCCATCAGCCGCGCACGGTCGAGACGGATGCGACGTACGAGGCCCGCGCGCGAGACATAGACCGCGTAGGCGATCGAGAGCGCGAACAACATCACCGCCGCCGGAATATGTCCGGTCCATACGATGTTCTTGGGAAGGATGCCGTCGAGCAGGAGGAGCCAGGAATGCGTCGGCGAGTCTGCCGCGATGCGCAGGCCGGTCGCGACCGACACGGTCAGCGAGCCGACGAGCAGCCAATGCAGCACGACAGTGCCGAAATCCGTTCTTCGGATCGCGCGTCGGCGCATTCCGAGATCCTCCGTGATCCGATCCTGAAGCCGCGAAGAGCTGCGGCGGGTCCGAGGCGCCGAACTCGGACGTCCGTGCGTGCAGTCACACGTTGATCGGAGAATCTCTCGGGCCGAGCTCGAGTGAAGCCGGGCCGCGGCTGGCCCAATCGGCAATCGGATTGGAGCGGAACTGCAAATCGCGGAACATACGCAAGACCCCCGTTACTCGCGAACCCAATTGCAATCCGGACGGCGGAGCAAAGTTAGACCCCTGCTCCGCGGCTTTGCGCCACGTCAGTCGAAAAGTTCAAAGTCGAACCGTGACTCCGGCTTGCCCCGTTCGCCTCAAGCCGGCAGATGGTCATTCAGACCGCATGATGGTTAATTTTCAAATGCGGCGATTTCCTGATTAAGCC
>CAYVBN010000289.1:0-2414 GCA_964449645.1 uncultured Hyphomicrobiales bacterium | reverse complement strand
GCCATATATGGCTTAATCCGTCAACGGGAGAGTCCAGCTTCCAAATGCGGCTTTTATCGTACACAGGCCTTAGCCACATATCATATATAGCTTCATACTGTTGTGATAAAGTTACGACCCTGGCGGCCCGCCCTCCGAAGGCAGGTGTCAAGCGAGTTCGCACAGCAAAGGAGATCGAAAGGAGCTTGTAAAATAAGGACTTGCGAGATCGGCGCTTAGAGACCTCTCACTCTTGAGAAACCTGCGTAAGCACCACGTAAGCAGCACGGCATGCACCCATAGCTCAGCTGGATAGAGCGCCACCCTCCGAAGGTGGAGGTCACAGGTTCGAATCCTGTTGGGTGCGCCACTTCCACAAAGGCTCCTACACCGACCTATTGCTGGTGCGGCCCATTCCGCCCTTTCTACTTCATCCCCGGAACATCGGCCCACGTCGCGGCCAGATTCGGGGACGCCGGTGACCATGCTCCATCAGTCGGAAGCGCGTGCACGCAGGGTCGGTTGCGGCTCCACTTTTTCGAGCGGCCGTCGCAACGCATCGCTCGCCGCTCTTTTCGCAGGATCAAATGGACGCCTCAGCAAGATGGGGCGCTCAGCGCGGAGCGCCTTGCCGAATGCCAGGAACTCGAATTGGCCAAGATTGGGAATGAGTCGAGTGTGCTGGTTGCTGTACACACTCTCGAGAAAGTTTAGGCTTGTCTGGTCGATCAGGCTGTGGGTGAGAAACGTGTTGCACTGAGACAGAATCGTCTTGCTGACCAGCGCCGTGCGCTGGGTGATCACGAGTAGGCCCACGCCATACTTGCGGCCCTGCAACGCAATCTGTCCGATTCGGCTGACCACAAACTGAGTGTCGAAGTCAAACCCTGAACCATATTGCTCCGGCACGATCGTATGCGCCTCTTCGAGGACAAGCATGATTTGGCGGGCGCGTCGATTCTTCTTGGCCCAATTCATGATTGAGGACAGGTAGAGCTCGGTCAGACGCAGCGTCGCCTTCGTGTTGGCGATCTCGGCCAGCTCGAAGATGGCGAGATGCTTTCTATTCTCCCTCAGGAACGCATCCACTTGCGCATCCGTCTGCGCGCGCAAGGCATCAATCGCGTCCTTGAGCACCGCCTTTTCCTTTTTGGCGCCATATTCTCCAGTTTCGGCAGCGAACAGCTTCGTTTCGAGGTCGTTGGCCTGTTCGGCTGTCGGTGATGGAAACTCGGGTTCAAGATCGGCCAGCCGCTGGCGATAGTCGCCAGTGAAATCCACGCAGAAAACCTTAACGTCGCGCTTCACTGCCTCACGGACAATATCCAGCGCGAGTTCCGTTTTGCCGGTGCCGGTGACGCCGAGAATGGCGGTATGATACTCAACTAGCTCGTCGATGTTAGCGACTGCGCCGACATTGGTGGATGGGACCTTTCCGATCTCGAATTCACGCGCGCCGATCTTGGGAGCCGGGAAGGCGATGCCGCCGGCCGCGAAGAGCGGCGTGTTCATGCTAGGCAACCACGGATATTTGGTGAAGCCGCTGTCCGACGAATAGCAGCCAAGCTGCGCCGCGCGAACGATGTGAGTGCCGCGCGGATTGCGATCGAAGCTTTCTTCGGCCGTCTCCGCATCGAGAATTTGGTAAAAGACGTCCTGACCATTCAGGCGCGCAAAGACCACATTGCCTTCCGCGAGGTTCGTCGATGCGGCGACCTCGAATCGAAGCGCTCCGATCGAAGAGTTTTCGACCGTGAAGCCAATCAGCTCAGCCCCCTTTGCTCCGCTGAGCGCTTCGATGAAGCCCGCTGTCTTCTCCTCATCGTGCAACACACAGACGTGCCCCATAGGAAGGTGCAGCTTGTCATCGGCGGCGGCTACGCAGAGGCCGGTGCCAATAACTTCAGTGCCTTGCACTTGTGAGAACAGTGACAGGACGAATTGTTGATCCCCATCGGGCATTGCGGCCACGTGAAGCACACGCGGCTTCCATATCCCACCGGGCTTGAGCCGCACCCGAACAATATTCGGATGGTCGATCCTGTCGATTATGCCGACCGATCGTGCGTTGGCATCCAGAGCTGCGTCCACCCTCCACAGCCTCCAGGCCGCAGCGACTCGCTCCGCCGGGCGGGCGATCGTGAACAGAATCCAGAGCAGGATCAGCCATCCGATCGTCGAGAAGCTCTGTTGGAATGCTCCGACGATGCTGATGACCGCGGGCGCAGTGTAGAGTATCTCCCCGCGTCCGAGGATCCCGGTCAGCTGGAACAAGAATCGTCCTGTCGCAGCCCGTTTGTTGCGATCGTGCAAGAACAATGCAGAAAGCGCCAAGCCGGCGACGCCAAGGCAGTAGAAGAGGCTGCCCCAACGTATCGCTTCCAGCTCTGCCCGAAACTGGCCCGCCACTGATAGGTCGATAGTCACGAGGATGA
>CAYVBN010000288.1:0-6948 GCA_964449645.1 uncultured Hyphomicrobiales bacterium | reverse complement strand
GAATCGATGAGATCGCGCGCGGCCTGGGCCACCTGGTCGACCGCTCGTTCGAAGGCGATCTCATTCGCCTTGGACGGCCGTGCGAAGCCGCTCAGCTTGCGGACGAACTGCAGCGCGGAGGCACGGATCTCCTCGTCCGTGGCCGGCGGATCGAAATTGTGCAAGGTCTTGATGCTGCGGCACATCGGGTATTCTCCCCGCGAGTGATGTCAGTGGTCGGCGACCTTGTGGCGCACCCACCGGACGATGTGATCCAGCACGGCATCGTACACCTGCTCCTGCAACAGTGCCGCGCGTTTCGGAACCTTGAACGAGTGATCGCCGCCCTCGACCACGCACAGCTCGGCCGGAGCAGAGAGCTCGTCGATGAACGGGCGCAACTCCTCGGGCGTGCCGAAGGAATCGCGCGAACCCTGGACGAACAGCATCGGCGCCGTGATGCTGCCGAGATGACGCGTGCGCAGTTTCTCCGGCTTTCCCGGCGGATGCAGCGGGTAGCCAAGCAGCACCAGGCCGGCAATGTCTTGGGCATCGCTCGCCGCCACTTGCGACGCGATGCGTCCGCCCATCGACTTTCCGCCGATCACGAGCCGGCCGTTGCTGATCGTGCTGCCGAACGCACCCTCGTGCCAAGCCGCGATGATCCCGCGGTAACACGCCTCCAGCTTGTCGTTGCGGTCGGGAAGGCGCTTGCGCTGCTCGGTATAGAGAAAATTGAACGTGATCGTGTCGACGCCGCGCGCCGCCAGCCCCGTCGCGAAGCGAACGATGAAATCGCTCGTCTGATTGGCGCCGGCGCCATGCGCGAGAAGCAACGACCGTCCGATCCGGTCGCGTGCCGCCGGATACGCGATGGCGGTGATGTGTTCTGTCGGGGTGATCTCGACGCGAAAGTGCTCGGGCATCGACGCTCAACTCATCGCAGGAGCAGTTTGAATCCCGCACCCCGAACTTGCGGCGTATCGCAACGGCAGAGTGGGGACCACCCGGCTCTTCCACCCGGCTCTTCAGCTTGCCGGGTCCATGCCTTTCGACCGGAGCACGGCGGCGGCCGCGGGGCTGGTGAAGGTCTTGATGAGGTCCTGCGCCGCCTCCTTGTGTTGCGTCGATGCGCTCACGCCGGCCGTATAGGTCGTGGTGTTCTGGATGTCCTTCGGCAGGGGCCCGACCAGCGCCGCGCCTTTCACCGGCACGATCTCGCTGATCTGATGCAGGCCGAGCTCGGCTTCTCCGCTGACGATGAGGTCGGCGACATGGCCGCCTTTCTTGAGCTTCGCCTTGGGACGGATCTGGTCGGCAATGCCGAGCCGTTCGAGCAGCTTGCCGATATAGATGCCGCTCGACCCGCCGCTCGCCGGATCGATGTAGGCGACCGACTTGGCGGCGAGCAGCGCACGCTTGAAAGCCTCGACCGTGCTGATATCGGGCTTGGGCGCGCCTTCCCGCACGACCACGCCGACGCCGACGCTCGCGACATTCACGGCGGTGCCGGCCGCGATCTTCCCTGCGGCCGTCAGATCCTTGATGACCGCGGGCGTGATCACCGCGACGTCGAACGCCGCGCCGCCTTCGATGCGGCGTTTGAGGCCGCCGGCCGTATCGGTTTCGACCGCGACCTTGTTGCCGGTCTGCTTCTCGAAATCGGGAACCAGTGCATTCACCATCTGCTGGAACGCGCCGGCCGTCAGCACCTTGATCTCGGCCGCGTTGGCGACTGAGGGCCCGGCGACGCTCAGGACCGCGCCGAGCACGAGCGCGCGCCATCTGTGCGTGTTCATCAGCGTGTCCCTCGATCTGGCGCGTGTAATTTACCAAGAAGAGCAGCGCAGAAGAAGCCGAGCCGAACGACGGCGCCACCGCCGCATATCACCTTTATGGTGGTGCGATTGCGAGGCGCATCACGGATGTCTAGGCGTGGTAACTATTCAAGAGTGGGAACGAATTCGTAATCAGTAAGAAAGAATTCGTAATCTACCCGTGGCTCGATCGTTATGCTTGAGAGTTATTGTATTCGCGCCGGGTCCTTGCATGAAACACATTGCGTATGCCGCGCTGGCCTGCATAGGTTTCTTTTTGGTGGTCGGGATCGCGCTGTCGTTGAAGTTTGCGTACGACGGATGGGAAGTCGACCGTTTTTACAATCAGCGCCCAATCTTGCAGGAGATGCGGAGCGCAAAGGTGGCCGGTGGGGCGGATGGCGTTGGGCAAGCTGGAGACGCACTTCTGGCACGCTTTCCGCCGGGGACCGAAAAGGTCAGGCTTATCCTTGCGCTGACTCAAGAGGGGTTTCAGTGTGGCGACCTTCGCCAGAAGTGGCGTTGCCAGTTGGCAGCCCCCGCGCAGCATGGCGGCCCTACTTGGTGGCTGATCGATTTTCAATTCGATGATGACGATCGGTTGGTAACCGCGGTCGTTACGAGCTACACGACTTTTATCTAGCTCGGCAGATACTCACACCGGGATCCATCATCCGTTGCGGTAACGCCGAGGTATAGATGGTGGCTAACGCTGCGAGCCGAAATGCGGGAAACCATGGGGGCTAGGCCCCGCCCTTGACCGTGCTGCGGACCGCACGTACACCCGGCGCCGAGAGCCCGTAGCTCAGTTGGTAGAGCACCTGACTTTTAATCAGGTGGTCCTGGGTTCGAGTCCCAGCGGGCTCACCACGCGATCGTTCTCCACTCCGGGAATGCCGTAATCCAGGCCGGAGACATGTGTCGTCGACCGTTCTTCAGGTGCGCGACCGCGCTGCTCGCGGCGTTGCTCGCCGTTGCGGGGACCGCACGCGCCGAGCCGGATATGGATTTGCCGCGGCTCGTGGCGACACACGTCAGGGATCTCCTTCCCGCCGACGGCTTGAGCGGCCTCGCCGTGGTGGTCCGCTTCGAGGGCCGCACCTCGTTCTTCAATTTCGGCGTCGCCGACGGGACCAGCCGGCGTCCGATCACGTCGGACCTGCTCTTCAATCTTGGATCGCTCGGCAAGGTGTTCGACACCACGCTGCTCGCGCAGGCGGTCGGGCGTGGCGAGCTCGGTTTCGACGATCCGGTGGCCAAGTATGTGACCGAGCTGCGCCAGGGCGGCGACATCCGCCGCGTCACGCTCGGCCAGCTCGTGACCTACACGTCCGGTCTGGTCATGCCGCAGGACCACCCGCCGTGGCCGCAGAACCGCTTCACGCAGCCGGAGTTCCTCCGCTACCTCGAGGACTGGACGGCCGACGCGCAGCACCAGCCCGGCAAGCAGAGCATCTACAGCCATGCCGGGTTCGTGCTCCTGCATCTCGCGTTCGAGCGCCGCTATGGCATGCCGATCTGGCAGCTCATGGACGAGCGCCTGCTGCGGCCGCTCGGGCTCCACGCCACCGTGCTGCCGCCGCCCGGCCCCGACAATCCGCGCGGAGAGCTCGACGCGGAGCAGAAGAGCCGCGCCGTCCAGGGCTACACGGAGGACGGCGAGCGCACCGGCGAGCCGGGCGATATCCAGGGCTACTATCTCTGGGCCGGAACCGGGCAGATGTTCTCCACGCCGCGCGATATGGCGGTGTTCCTGGCGGCCAATCTCGGGGAGGGCGGAGTCGAGCCGTCGCTGCACGAGGCCATGATGGTGGCGCAGCGCGGCGTCTTCCCGCTCGATCGCTGCGTCACCCAGGCGCTCGCCTGGGAGACGCGGGCCAGCACGCCCAAGATCGTCGACAAGTACGGGGGCCTTAACGACGCCACCGCCTATATCGGGCTGATGCCCGAGAAGCACATCGGTGTCGTCCTGCTCGCCAATCGCGGCAGCCAGAACCTGGGCAGGGCGGGCCGGGACCTCATGCTTGCACTGGCACAGCGTGAAGGCGACGCGGTCCACGCCTGCAGCCCCGGCGAATAGCGCGCCGTTCCGAAGCGCTTGTGTCGGCGCATTCCCGATTCGGTGCTTTCCGATTCAGATTCAACGTTCTCGTTGCACGCTCCAAGTCGAGGGGCCGGCGCATGATCCCCCGGCGACCGCTCACATTTCGCCGCATCATGCGCTAGGATGATCGTTCGGGCGTTCCCAGCCCGCAAGCGCTTGGAGCCGCAATGCCGATCGTCAACCGCGTTGCCGACCTTCACCCCGAAATCACCGAATGGCGTCGCGACCTGCACGCCCATCCGGAGCTGCAGTACGACGTGCACCGCACGGCGGCGGTGGTCGCGGAGAAGCTCAAGGCCTTCGGCTGCGACGAGGTGGTGACCGGGCTCGGCCGCACCGGCGTCGTCGGGGTCATCCGCGGACGCAAGCCGGGGAATGGCGAACGACAGGTGATCGGGATGCGCGCCGACATGGACGCGCTGCCGATCGAGGAGGCTGGGAGTGCGCCTTACCGTTCGACCGTTCCGGGCAAGATGCACGCGTGCGGCCACGACGGCCACACGGCCATGCTGCTCGGTGCCGCGAAATACCTCGCCGAGACGCGCAATTTTGCCGGCACCGCGGTGGTGATCTTCCAGCCTGCCGAGGAGGGCGGGGCGGGCGGTGAAGCCATGGTGCGCGACGGCCTGATGGAGCGCTTCGGCATCGAGGAAGTGTACGGGATGCACAATTATCCCGGACTTCCGATTGGAAGCTTCGCCATCCGCCCGGGCCCGCTGATGGCGGCCGCCGACCTTCTCACCATCGAGATCGAGGGCGTGGGCGGGCATGCGGCGCGACCGCACCTGGCCGTCGACACTGTTCTGGTCGGCGCCCAGATGGTCAACCAGATCCAGTCGATCGTCGCCCGCAACGTCGACCCGCTGCGCTCGGCCGTGATCTCGATCTGCATGTTCCAGGCCGGCCACACCGACAACGTCATCCCGCAAACGGCGCTGCTGCGCGGCACCGCCCGCAGCCTCTCGCCGGAGGTGCGGGATCTCCTCGAGAAGCGTCTCGGCGAGGTCGTCGAGGGCACGGCGCGGCTCTATGGCGCGAAGGCGAAGCTCACCTACACGCGCGGCTATCCGGTGCTGCGCAATCACGAACAGCAGACGGCATTCGCGACCTCGGTGGCGCGCGGGATCGTCGGCGAGGCGCACGTCGACACCGACGCCGCACCGGTGATGGGGGCGGAGGACTTTTCCTTCATGCTCGAAGCACGCCCCGGTGCCTTCATCTTCATCGGCAACGGCGACACCGCCGGCCTGCATCACCCGGCCTACGACTTCAACGACGAGGCCATCCCGGTCGGCGCGTCCTACTGGGTCAAGCTGGTGGAGAGCCGGCTGCCGGCGTGAGTTGAGCGGAGCCTGAGTCTGAGCGCGGGACGATGGTTCCCGGTTCAGCAGCGCGGCACTTCGCACAGTGCTGCGCCCGGGAAACGAGTCTCAGGCGTGATGATGCGCGCGGAATTCTGACACGACGCTCTTCTTGCGCGTCGTTTTTTGCGTTCCCCGGGCGCGCTGCAGCACGAAGTGGTGCGGCGCCGACCCGGGGGGCCATTCCGCTGTCGCCGGGCTTTCCAGGGCGGGGTATTGGGGTCTTCAGCGCGGCACTCTGCGCCACGCTATCCCTGGGAAATGGGCCGCGCCGGGAGAACGGCCCACCGTCTTACGGCGCGGCTTCGATCCGCTTCTCCGCCGGGGCGGTCGCGGCTGCTGCGGCCGCAGCCGCTGCCGCGGCCGGGGCCTTGGCGATCGCCGCCGCAGCCTGCTCGGCCGGGAGCTCGCCGAGTTTCGCCCGCACGCGCTGCCAGAAGGCGAAGTCGTTGAGCCGCGATCCCTCGAGCCAGGCAAGGCTGACGGCGGCGAGGAACGGCAGGCTCTGGACCAGCAGCACGTAGCCGAACAAGTTGATCTCGCGCACGTTCTCGTAGTTCGTTTCGATCACCACCACCGCGCCCAGCACCAGCAGCGATCCGAGCACCGCCTCGTAGAAGGCCGGGAAGGTGAGCCGGTGTGCCGCGCTCCCGCCCTTGGCGGTGCGCACGAACGGCAGGTGGTCCTTGACCAGGCCGAAGCCGACGGCGCGCGCGACGGTCCACTGCATCGACATCGCGGCGAACATCGCCCCGATCGCCTGGCCGAGCGGAATGCCGACGCGCAACCGGTAGAGCGCGACGAAGTGGACGAACGAGACCACGAACGCGGCGATGATCGGCAGCGTCAGCACCTTGTCGGGCACGGCGATGCCGACGAAGGCCACGATCGGAACCCACAGCAGATTGAGGATGGCGACGACGACGCCGATGCTTTCCGCTCCGAGCCAGTTGAGCCAGCCAAGCGCAAAATCGCGCTTCTGTTCGGCGGTGAGCAGGCTCGCGCCCGGCAGGAAGCGACGCCAGTGCTTCTTGACGATCTGCAACCCGCCATAGGCCCAGCGGTGGCGCTGCTTTTTGTAGGACTCGAACGTGTCGGGCAGGAGCCCGTGGCCGTAGCGCCGGTTGGTGTAGTGCGAGAGCCAGCCCTGTTCGAGGATCGTCAGGCCGAGATCGGTGTCCTCGCAGATCGTGTCGCTCGACCCGCCGCCGGCCGCGTCGCGCGCCGCCCGCCGGATCAGGCACATGGTGCCGTGGACCACGATGGAGTTCGTCTCGTTGCGCTGGACCATGCCGATGTCGAAGAAGCCGGCATACTCGCCGTTCATGACGTGATGCATGGGGCTGCGCAGGCCGTCGCGATGGTCCTGCGGCGCCTGCACGAGGCCGACCTTGGGATCGGCGAAAGCCGGCACGAGGTCCTTCAGCCAGTCCGGGTGCACGACGTAGTCGGCATCGATGACGGCGATGATCTCCGCATCCGGCGCGGTGTGCGCCAGCGCGAGCCGCAGCGCGCCGGCCTTGTAGCCGACGAGGTTGTTGATGTTGAGAAACTTGAAGCGCGCTCCGAGCTCGCGGCAGTGCTCCTCGATCGGACGCCAATAGCTCGGGTCGGGCGTGTTGTTGATGACGACCACGCACTCGAAGTTGGGGTAATCGAGCCGCGCCACGCTGTCGAGCGTCGCCTT
>CAYVBN010000287.1:0-1919 GCA_964449645.1 uncultured Hyphomicrobiales bacterium | reverse complement strand
GAGGACGCGACACCTAATCAGCCGAAGCCCCGCTTGGCAATCGGCGAATTCGCCGACCTGCCTGCACCCGCCTGCATGATTTCTCATGCGTATGCGGGGACATGCTCTTCGCGCCACAATGTGATTCAAATTGCATCTATCTAAGCGGGAGCACCGGTTCTGGTGTTCCATCGCACTCGCCATTGCGAAGAGAATTTCTCGCGCGTGCACACGTCGTCACACGCCCTGCGATCCAGCCAGGCATCTGCCTACACAGGTCAAGTGGGCCACATGGGACCAAGTCATATGGGGCTAAGTCATCGGGCCAGGTCTAGGGACCAGGCCAAGCGGGGACCAGCCACGTGGGACGCGCGATGCGAGGGTGGGCAGCAATTTTGCGCAAGGCCGTGCTCTCGATTATGAACCGGCGCATGGTCTTGCGACGCACGGCTTGCACGTCGCCGGATCCTGCGCCGGCGTCGGGCGCGTTGTGGGACGGCGCGCCCCTCCGGGAGCCATGTCGATGTCCAGCCAGAATCCGAAGCGCGAAGCCAAGCCCAACGACCTCGAGTCGTACTGGCTGCCGTTCACGCCGAATCGCGCGTTCAAGAAGGCGCCGCGGCTCGTCGCCCGAGCCGAAGGCATGCACTATGTGACCGACGACGGCCGCCGGGTGTTCGATGCGACCAGCGGGCTGTGGTGCTGCAATGCCGGCCACAATCGCCCGCCGATCGTGCAGGCGATCCAGCAGCAGGCGGCCGAGCTCGATTACGCGCCGCCGTTCCAGTTCGCGCATCCCAAGGCGTTCGAGCTGGCCAACCGGATCGCCGCGCTCGCCCCGGGCGATCTCGATCACGTATTCTTCTGCAATTCGGGCTCGGAGGCGGTCGACAGCGCGCTCAAGATCGCGCTCGCCTACCACAATGTGCGCGGGGAAGGCGCGCGCATCCGTCTGATCGGCCGCGAGCGCGGCTATCACGGCGTCGGCTTCGGTGGGATTTCGGTCGGCGGCATCGTGAACAACCGCCGCTTCTTCGGCAGCCTGCTGACCGGCGTCGATCACCTGCCGCACACCTACGACCGCGCGCATCAGGCCTTCACCAAGGGCGAGCCCGACTGGGGCGCGCATCTCGCCGACCAGCTCGAGCGCATCGTCGCGTTGCACGACGCCTCGACGGTCGCGGCGGTGATCGTCGAGCCGATGGCCGGATCGACCGGCGTGCTGCCGGCGCCGAAAGGTTATCTGCAGCGGCTGCGCGCGATCTGCGATCGGCACGGCATTCTGCTGATCTTCGACGAGGTGATCACCGGCTTCGGCCGTCTCGGCTATGCGTTCGCGGCCGAGCGCTACGGGGTCGTGCCCGACATGATCACGTTCGCCAAGGGCGTCACCTCCGGGACCGTGCCGATGGGCGGCGTCCTGGTGCGCGGCGCCGTCTACGACGCCTTCATGCGCGGGCCCGAGCACGCGATCGAGCTGTTCCACGGCTACACCTACTCGGCCCATCCGCTCGCCTGCGCGGCGGGCCTCGCGACGCTCGAACTCTACCGTGACGAGGATCTGTTCGCGCGCGCTAGGGCGCTCGAGCCGCGGTTCGCGGAGGCGGCGATGCGGCTGCGCGATCTGCCCAACGTGCTCGACGTGCGCACCGTCGGGCTCGTCGCCGGGATCGACATGGCGCCGGACCCCGACGCGCCGGGCCGGCGCGGCTACGCGGCTATGGACCGGGCGTTTTTCGACGAAAACATGATGATCCGCGTCACCGGCGACACGATCGCCCTCACGCCGCCCCTGATCGTGAGCGAGAGCGAGGTCGACGACATGTTCGCACGCGCCGCGCGCGTGGTCCGGGCGGTGGGATGAGCATTTTCCGACGAAGCGGGAACGGTTCGCCAGAAAACCAGAAATACGACCAAATAGGAAGCTTTCGGGCACGCTC
>CAYVBN010000286.1:0-1930 GCA_964449645.1 uncultured Hyphomicrobiales bacterium | reverse complement strand
CGACGAATCCGGCGCCGCGCAGATGCTGCTGCCCGACAGCCGGCGCAAGAAGACCATCGGCCTCAAGGAGATCGAGACCACCATCTCGACCATGGCGCGCATTCCGCCGAAGTCCGTGTCGAAGGACGACGCCGAGGTGCTCTCGCATCTCGAGCAGACCCTCAAGCGCGTGGTCTACGGGCAGGACAAGCCGATCGAGGCCCTGGCGGCATCGATCAAGCTGGCGCGCGCCGGACTGCGCGAGCCGGAGAAGCCGATCGGCTGCTATCTCTTCTCGGGCCCGACCGGCGTCGGCAAGACCGAGGTGGCGAAGCAGCTCGCGGCGTCGCTCGGGGTCGAGCTCCTGCGCTTCGACATGTCGGAGTACATGGAGCGCCACACGGTGTCGCGCCTCATCGGTGCACCGCCCGGCTATGTCGGCTTCGACCAGGGCGGTCTGCTCACCGACGGCGTCGACCAGCATCCGCACTGCGTGCTCCTGCTCGATGAGATCGAGAAAGCGCATCCGGACCTGTTCAACGTGCTGCTGCAGATCATGGACCACGGCAAGCTGACCGACCACAACGGTAAGCAGGTCGACTTCCGCAACGTGATCCTGATCATGACCACGAACGCCGGCGCGGCCGATCTCGCCAAGCAGGCCTACGGCTTCACGCGCTCGAAGCGGGAAGGCGACGACGTCGAGGCGATCAACCGGATGTTCGCGCCGGAATTCCGCAACCGGCTCGACGCGGTCATCACCTTCGGCCATCTCACCGCCGAGATCATCGCCAAGGTGGTGGAGAAGTTCGTGCTGCAGCTCGAGGCGCAGCTCGCCGACCGCGACGTCACGATCGAGCTCTCGGACGACGCCAGCAAGTGGCTCATCGAGCACGGCTACGACGAGCAGATGGGTGCGCGGCCAATGGCGCGCGTCATCCAGGAGCACATCAAGAAGCCGCTCGCCGACGAGGTGCTGTTCGGCAAGCTCAAGTCGGGCGGCCATGTCCGCGTCATCCTGGTCAAGGACGAGAGCGGCAGGGAGAAGCTCGGCTTCGAGTACCTCGAGGGCCCGGTGACGCCGAAGCCCGAGAAGCTCCCCGAGCCGCGGAAGGCGAAGCGGCGCAGCCCGCGCCGGCCGAAGCCGCCGGGGCCGAAGGGGCCTTCGGGACGCGGTTCGGTGCCGAAGGTGCCGCTCGTCAAGGTGTGAGCGGATCGCACAAACAGACAAAGGCCGGGCCAAGTGCCCGGCCTTTTTATTTTGCCTCGTGCTGTAGGGCGCAACAGCGAAGCGTGTTGCGCCAGGGGGCCTCACGGAACATGGCGCATGACGCCTTCGGCTCATGCGCGCTACGAAGTTTGCCCTACGAAATTCAAACAGACGCGTGGAACTGCGGCGCTTCGCGGCGATCGAACATGCCGTAGTCGCGCACGATGCGCACGCGGCGGTGGCGGAAGGATTTGATGCCGGTCGGCTGCGGCGTCCAGCGTTCGCCCGCATCGGTCTCGCGCCACCCGGCGAGCAGCAGGAACTTCCCCGGATTGGAGATGCTTTCGAACACCTGGTGCTCGGCGGGACCGACAGCCGCGCCTTGCGGCACGGCAGCGGAGGCGAGGCGCAGCGCATCCGGTGCGGCCGGATCGACGACCACCTCGGTGAGCGTCACGAGCTTGGCGCCGCCCGCCTCGGTCGTATCGAAGCGTTGCTGCTCGAGGGTCGTTCCGGGCGGCGGTGCGGAGTCGGATACGATCTCGCCGACGCGCAGGTGATAGTCGGCGAAGACTTCGCTCCGGCCCTTGCACTGGACGGCATGATGTTCGCCATGCGAGCGCCAGCGCGCGACCGCGATGTCGTTGCGCCAGATCGAGAGCGAAAGAATCTTGCCCGCCGTGCGCGTGCTGGTGAACCGCTCGTTGGCGATGAAGCCGTCGATCGCCTCGAGCTCCGGCT
>CAYVBN010000285.1:0-13214 GCA_964449645.1 uncultured Hyphomicrobiales bacterium | reverse complement strand
AGAACCACATCAGCGGACTGCCGGTGATCGAGTCCTCCGGACACCTGGTGGGCATGGTTACGGAAGGCGATTTTCTTCGCCGGGTCGAGACTGCCACCGAGCGGCGCCGACCACGGTGGATCGAGTTCTTCGTCAGTTCCGGTGTGATGGCCGACGAATATGTCCATACGCATGGCCGAAAGATCAGCGAGATCATGACGAGCCCCGTGATCACCGTGACGGAAGACACGCCGCTCGACGCCGTCATCGATGTCATGGAAAAACGACGGATCAAGCGCGTTCCGGTGATGCGCGGCACGCGCGTTGTTGGCATGCTGAGTCGCGCCAATCTGCTGCGCGCCATGGCGGCCCTGTCGAGGTCCGCGGCGGGTGCGAGCCTCGGCGATCAGGCCATCCGCGAACAGCTCCTGGCCGAGCTGGCCAAGGAGAAGTGGGCTCGAACCGGTCTGATTGACCCACTTGTGCAGGATGGAACCGTCGATCTTTGGGGCACCGTACTCGACGAACGCGAGCGGCAGGCCCTGATCGTCGCAGCGGAGAACATCCCTGGCGTGAAACAGGTCAACGACCATCTGGCACGGATAGACCCTTTGTCGGGATCTGTGTTGGAGCCGGAGGAGCAAACCCAACTCCCGTGGGCAAGTTAGCCACAGTTGCTCCCGGATGGGGCGGCGATGCCGCCTCCGGGTTGCGCGATTGCTACTTCTGCGCGCGGGCCGCGGGAGGAAATTGCCATGTGTCTGCAGGTTACCGATTTGCCGGACTGCTCGGCAGAGGAGCAGGCGTGTCGTGATCAGATCAAGAGGATCCGCAAGCTGCGCTGGATCGGGCTGGAACACGACGCGAAGGAGTCGCGGCGTCAGTTGCCCCGCCGGCCATTGGCCGACGTGCTGCCGGGCTTCGCGCCCGACACGGACTGACGCACTCTCCTGACTCGTGAGTCCGCTCCCTGACAACAGGAGCAAGAGCGTCGGTACGGCATCGTTACGTCTGCCCCTTCGGATGCTGCGCCGATTGACCGCTCCGAGACGCAATCTGACGCGCGCGATCATTCCGCGCCGCTGCGATTGGCCCCTCCCCTACGCCCGCCCCCTCGCACTAGCTGGTCCACGGGGCGACATCTCGTGAGGGCTATATGTGCGGGGCCATATGCTATGCGGCCCGCTTTCGCGGGCCGCACCGAGTTTCCCGTTTCGGCTCACGTCCGTAGTTATGCCACGAGCGGCCGCAAGGCGGGGTGTTTGCGGACGAACGCGATCTTTTCGGCGTAGCCGTCCAGTCCCCAGACATGGCCCGCCTTATGGGCGATCAGGTGCCAGAGCACGCAGGCGTAAACGAGGTGATAGTCGACGATGAAGTTGTTCGTATTCTCGATATACGGAAAGTCCATGTGGGCCATCCAGTACACCAGCATCAGAAGGATGCCGAAGCTCGCGCTGATCCGCACCAGGAGGCCGACGATCAGCGACAAGCCGATCAAGAGATGGCCGTAGCCCACCAGGAAGGTGAAGACTGGAGCGAGATTCGGCGTGTTGACCAGCGCGAACAGATCATGAAACGTCTTGGTGTGGCTCAGGAATCCCGACACGCTCCAGTTCGGGTCGAAGATCTGATGTGATGCGGCATACAGAAACGTCCAACCCATGGCGAGGCGAAACAAAACAAGACGGATGCGGTCAGACCCGGTATCCATGACGGTCTCCTTCGATGAAAATGGGAAAATCCACGAAACCTTCAAATACAAGTTTGCCTATGGGTTCTGGGAATGCGTTGATGAAAATCAACGCGGCCTCCCCACAGCCGAGATAAAAATTAAAATGATCTGAATTTGACTGGCGAGAGCCGCAGCGGCCCCATAATTTACAATTCCGGCGCCGCTGCTTTCAGGCGGTTCAGACGCGAGTCCGATGTAGGCAGGTGATCAATGAAGACATTTCGCGCCACGGCCATCTCCCTGGTCGCATTTTCTGCCGCCGCCTCCCCGGTGCACGCCGCCGATCGAATCCACGGAGGGGAACTCGCGCGGCAATGGTGCGCGAGCTGCCATGTCGTATCTCCCGACCAGCGGCAGACCACTTCCGAAGCACCTCCATTCACGACGATCGCACGCCAACCTGGATTCGACGAAAATCGGCTGGCCTTCTTCCTCCTCGATCCGCACCCGAAGATGCCGAACATGTCGCTGACGCGGCTGGAAGCCGGAGACATCGCGGCCTACATCGGATCTCTCGCACGATGAAGACCGCGGGGCTGATGAAACTTCCCTGATCTCCGGCGTCTTGCGTCGTAGCTGCACGTACCGAGCAGCAGGCGGACGCATATGGCCATGGCGGAACGGCGCTCAGATATCGGCAAGGAGAGCGCGTTGAGCACGGGCGCGCCGGAACCAGGCAGACGGGGCCTGAGCGAGACCCAAGCGCGCGAACGCCTTGAGGCCGAGGGTTTCAACGAGCTTCCGAAGTCGGAGAAAAGCAGTCCTGGAGAAATAATCCTCCGGGTCTTGCGCGAGCCCATGATAGCGCTGCTTCTCGGGAGCGGCGCTCTCTACCTGCTTCTCGGAGATCTGACGGAAGCGCTCATCCTGCTCGCGTTCGCGACCATATCCGTGCTGATCACGATCATTCAGGAGACGAGGACGGAACGCGTCCTCGAAGCCCTGCGGGACCTGACAAGCCCCCGCGCCCTTGTCATCCGCGACGGAGAGCGAAAGCGCATTCCGGGGCGGGACGTCGTGCGCGGCGACCTGGTGGTTCTGCAGGAAGGCGACCGCGTTCCCGCAGATATCAAATTGCTGGAGGCCCGCGATCTCCAAACCGACGAATCGCTGCTGACCGGCGAGTCGGTTCCGGTGCGGAAGACGGCCGCGTCGTCGCAACTTGCCAGCGTCGCATATCGGCCGGGCGGCGACGACGTGCCCTATGCCTATTCCGGATCGCTGGTGGTCCGCGGCACCGGATTGGGCGAGGTCATCGCCATCGGGCCGCGCAGCGAGATCGGAAAAATCGGCCAGTCGATCGGCGGACTGGAAACAGAGCCCTCGCGCCTCCAGGAGCAGACGAGGGGGCTGGTTCGAAATTTCTGCATTGCGGGCATAGGCGTCAGCGCACTTGCGGTCCTGCTGTACGGGCTTCTGCGCGGCGGGTGGTTGGACGCTCTGCTGGCAGGCCTCGCCCTTGGGATGTCGATGCTGCCGGAAGAGTTTTCGGTCGTGCTCACGGTCTTCATGGCCATGGGCGCCTGGCGCATCTCGCGCGCGCGGGTTCTCACGCGGCGCGCCTCCGCGATCGAAGCGCTCGGCTCGGCGACCATTTTGTGTACCGACAAGACCGGCACGTTGACGGAGAACCGGATGATCGTCGCCGAGGCGCGCATCCCCACCGGGACGGTATGGCGCCGCTCAGCCCCGGCGGCAGACATCCCGGACGATTTCATCCCGCTTATCGAAACTGCCGTTCTGGCGAGCGCCCGCGATCCGTTCGACCTCATGGAGAAGGCCTTTCACGAGCTGGGGCAGCAGATCGGTCCGCAGCATCGGAGCCACTCCAACTGGGAGCTCGTCCGGGCGTACGGCCTGAGCCCTGATCTTCTGGCAATGACTCACGTCTGGCGCCCGCAAGAGGGCGACGCAGGCTTCGTCATTGCGGCGAAGGGAGCCCCCGAGGCCGTCGCCCAGCTCGCACGCCTCTCACCCGCGGCAAGCGATCGCCTCAAAGAGAATGTGGACACCATGGGGGCCGAAGGGCTTCGTGTCCTTGCAGTCGCCGGTGCGAGGCTCGCTGGCGGATCTCTTCCGGACTCGCAGGGGGAGTTCGAATTCGCGTTTCTCGGGCTCGTTGGATTGGCCGATCCGCTGCGGCGGAACGTGGCGGAAGCCGTTGCGGCTTGCCGGTCCGCCGGGATTCGCGTCGTGATGATCACCGGCGATTATCCGGCGACAGCCCGGTCCATTGCGCGTGAAGCCGGAATCGACGCCCAGAGTGTCTTGTCGGGAGCCGAACTTGGACGGCTTAACGACCCTGAGCTGCGTCGCGCGCTGCGGTCCGTAAGCGTGTTTGCCCGGATCATGCCCGAGCACAAGCTGCGTCTGGTCAATGCGTTCAAGTCGAACGGCGAGGTCGTCGCGATGATCGGCGACGGCGTCAATGACGCGCCTTCCTTGAAGGCGGCCAACATCGGTGTGGCGATGGGCGGACGGGGCACCGACGTGGCGCGGGAAGCCTCGTCCATCGTGTTGCTCGACGACAACTTCGGATCGATCGTGAGAGCAATTCGGCTCGGCCGCCGTATCTACGACAATCTCCGCAAGGCCATGTGCTTCATCCTGGCGGTCCATGTCCCGATTGCGGGCCTCGCGCTCCTTCCGCTCGCCTTCGGCCTTCCGGTCATATTCGGACCGGTGCACATCGCGTTCCTCGAAATGATCATCGATCCGATCTGCGCATTGGCGTTCGAGGCCGAGGCGGAAGAAGACGCGATCATGCAGCGCCCGCCGCGGCCTCCCGATGAGCCGCTGTTCTCCCGCGCGTCGATCATCTGGAGTGTCGTCCAAGGTGCATTCACGTTCGGACTGGTGGCCGCGATTTTCCTTGTCGCGTATGCGCGCGGCATGCCGGAAGACGAGTTGCGCGCCCTGACGTTCTTTTCGCTCGTGTTCGCGATCATCGGACTTGTGCTGGTGAATCGATCTTTCAGCGCCTCGTTGCTGGCGGCTTTCAAGCGGCGGAACCCGGTCTTCTGGTGGATATTGTGTGGGATTGGGATGATTCTCACGCTCTCGCTGACGTGGCCCGTCGCGGGACGCGTTCTTCGCTTCGGCCCGCTGCACGCGGATGATCTCGCGCTTACGCTGGCGGCTGGCGCCGGTGTGTTATTAGCGCTCGAATGGCTGAAGCCGCTTCTCGCAAGACGGCTGGTTTCGTGAGCCGATCGTTGCCGATCGCTGGCGCGAAAGAGTCAGCGGGCGGCTCTTGTGATCCTAACGAGCAGAGCCTCGCGGATCTCTTACCACGCCATCACGTCCAATTCTCGATATGACGCGTGACCATGTTGTCGTTCACGGCACGCACCCCGGAAACCGATTCGGCGGCAACCCGCACGGCCCGACGTTCGGCTTCCGATTGCGAAATCCCCCAGAGATCCACCGTGCCGTCACGAACCGTGACGTTCAGCAGCGCCGTCTCGGCCCAATTCTGGCCGTTGAGCAACGCCAGGACCCGCTCGCGCAAGTCTGCATCCGACACCGGCGCTCCGACCGTGGCCTTCGGATTTGCCACCGCCTGGATGAGGTTGGCGCGGCTGACGATGCCGACGAGCTTGCCCTGATCCACGATCGGCACCCGTTTGATGCCGTTCTTTTCGAGTAACGTGGCGATCTCGTGCAACGGCGTGTCGGGCGCGGCCGTGATGACCTTCCTCGTCATGACATCGGCGACCTTGCGCGAATGGGACTTCACGTATTCGGCGGCGAGCGTTTCCCGACCGACGAGTTGAAGGAGCCACCAGGGCCTGCGCCGTTCGGTGCCGGCCTCGGCGCGATGCAGCAGGTCGCCTTCGGTGATGATGCCGATCAGCCGACCCTCGTCATCGACCACCGGAACCGCGCTGATGCGCTTCTCGAGAAAGATCCTGGCCACGTCGCGGACCGACGACTCCTGCTTGGCGGTGATTACCGGCGACACCATCACGTCACGGGCTTTCATTTCGCATTTCCCCTCTATTTTGTGGTTGTAACCATAGTTGAAAATGGCGCCGGGGGACCAAACGTACATTGATCCTGATCAAGCGCAGATCCGGCACGTCAGCCCGGCCTACACTGTCAGATATCGCGGCCTGTCCGTATTTGCGTCTGCTTGTGGCGTCAGTGCGCAAAGAGACAGCATACTGGCGCTGACCGCATGAGCTCGCGCGTGACGCCGCCGAATACCCATTCGCCCAACCGGCTGTGCCCGTAGGCGCCTGTAACGATCAGGTCGGCGCCTTCATCCTTCGCCACCCGGACGAGCTCGCGTCCGGCAGTCGTTGTCGCCCGGGTGGCGATTTTCGCCGTGACGATCACGCGATGCCGGGAAAGATAATCCGCGACATCTTCTATGTTTCTGTGTGCGTCAGATTGATCGTTGTCCTCATATATTTCGGCGACGACGACCTCGCTTGCTCGCGTCAATAATGGAATGGCGTCGCGAACGGCGCGGCGTGCCTCGCGGGTGTCCTTCCATCCGACAACGACCCGTCTGACGCTCAGCGACGCAACCGATGGGGGAACCGTGAGCACGGGCCGGCCTGCTTTCAGCAGCACAGTGGCCGGATCGACGGAGTCCTCTTCGCCACCTGATGCGCGATC
This sequence comes from uncultured Hyphomicrobiales bacterium, assembly GCA_964449645.1. GTDB lineage: Bacteria > Pseudomonadota > Alphaproteobacteria > Rhizobiales > Xanthobacteraceae > CAYVBN01. The sequence goes on along the minus strand of CAYVBN010000285.1, from coordinate 6,874 downwards.
GCGGCCGATGACAAGGAGATCCGCGGCGCGTGCCTGCCGGACGAGAAATTCCGTGGGGTTTTCCAAGGATGACCGCCACGCGACTCGGCTTGCCTCCTTGTGGCTGACGAGCGCGCGGAAGCGTTTCTCGCACTCCGCCAGGCGGACCGGGACCTCGTCCAACTCACGTTCCCGATCGAGCAGAACGACGCCGCCGACAATATCCCCGCTCTCCGCCAGCGCAGGCGGAAACGTGAGTGCGGCGGCCCCGATCAAGGTGCTGCCGAAACGATCCGCCAATTCGGCCGCCAGCCGGACCCGGTGGTCCGTATCGGCATCGGCGTCGACGTGAACCATGATAGTTGCCAGGGACATGCTTGCGCTCCGGTGAGAGGAGGTGCGCGCATCCGCAGGTGAGCCATGTCGGGGCGAAAGACCCGAAGCGTGACGCCTAGCGTGGTGCGCGCAGCGAATAATAAAGCACGACCTGGTCGATTTCCCGATCGGTCAGATCGCGCGCAATGCCTTTCATGTCCGGGTGCTTGCGCGTTCCGGTGCGGAAGGCGAGAAGCTGATTGCGAAGGTAGATACCGCTCTGGCCAGCGAGGCTCGGCGTCTGCACATCGCCTCCGCTTCCGTCCGGGCCATGGCACGGCGTGCAAACCTTGGCGATTTCCGGAACGCGCGCGTTTTCTGCATGGCTTGGCGCAGCGCCCGTGAACAGCGCCAATCCTGTGAGAAGAGACACGGTTCGCCGCAGATTTCGATCCAATGTTGTCGTCATCATTCCCTCAGGTCGACGCGGGCGCCGCAGGCTTGGCCAGTTCGGCAAGATCCGGCTCGCCGCAATGGCGGAGAATGACGGAACGCACACGGTCACGCAGGCGCAACAGAGAGGCGAAATCGGTTCCGTAAGGCGGGATCGGCTCGTCGACATGGACGCTGATCGACGCGTGGCGCGGAAACCATTGATCCGACCGCAGCATCGAGCGCGTGCCGCGAATGATGCCGGGAACGACGGGCAGGCCCGCCTCGCTCGCGACCTTGAACGTGCCAAGATAGAAGTTGGTGAGCCCGGGCCGCCGGGTGAACGTTCCTTCGGGGAAGAACACCAACACGCCACCGCGGCACGCAATCGTGGTGATCTCTTTGGTATCGGCCAGGCTGCCGACGACGTCGTACCGTTCGAGAAAGGCCGTCCCCAGCCGGCGCAGGAACGGCCCTGCGAAGATCTGGCCGTCGAGCTCCTTTTTGGCCGCGAACACCGGCGTGCCGGGCAGGGCAGCGGCGAGCACCAGGGCGTCGGCGTAGCTCGCATGATTGAACGCGAGCACCGCGCTCCCGACCGACAGATGGTCGATACCCGTCACGTCCACGCGCACACCGACGGCAGCCAACGCCGCCCGTGCCAACAAGCGCACGGCCGCCCATCGCCAGGCGAGGCGCGGCAGAAGCAGCACGGCCAGCCAGGCAAGAACTCCCGCGAGGCCGACCACGGTCCACCACCAGCCCGCATACACGAGGGCGGCGAATGCGCGCAGCATGCGCCGAGCTTGCGGCACGAGGCCGGCCACGAAAAGCCGCGCCATCTGCCAATTGGCTGCGAGCCTGGGTTCGCCGATGCGCCCCTGCAGATAAAGGTCCTTGGCGGCGCTCCGCCGGATCTTGCCGCTCGACGTTTTCGGAACGGAGTACGGCGGTGCGAGCACGATCTCGTCGGCCGGGGTACCCAGCACGTCGCTCGCGACCTCCTGGGCGCGCGTCTGCAATTTCTCCCGGGCCACGGAATCGGTCTCGACGGTTTCGGCCAGAATGACGACGCGCTCCGTTCCGGAACCGGGATCCGCAATTCCGAATGCCGCAACCCCGTTCTTGACGAGGCCGGGAATTGCGCCGACCGCCTCCTCTATCTCCTGCGGATAGATGTGGCGTCCGGCGCGGATGATCATGTCCTTGACGCGACCGGTGATGTAGACCTCGCCGCCCGCCAGGTAGGCCTGATCGCCGCTGTCGAGCCAGCCGTCGCGGAACAGCTCCCGCGTCTTCACGGGATTGCGAAAATAGCCCGATGTCGCGGCCGGCCCGCGGAATTCGAGCCTTCCCTCGAACCGCTCATCGAGCTCGCGGCCGGCATCATCGACGATCCTGACCTCGTCTCCGGGAAGCGGTAAGCCGCAGGACACGAACTCGAGCGGGTGCGGATCGTCGGCCTTCGCCGGCGCGGCGATCCCGCGGCTGCTCAGAGCCTCGCGGTCGACACGATCGATCAGCGGCGCGCGCCCGAGCGGCGGAAACGTAAGGGCGACGGTGTTCTCGGCAAGGCCGTAGGCCGGCACCATGGCGCCCGGCTTGAAACCGAATCGCCCGTAGCGTTCGAGAAAGCCGCGAAGGGTTGGGATGCTCACCGGCTCGGCGCCGTTCGCCACCATGCGGAGCGAGCTCAAGTCCAGTCCGGCGATGTCCCCGTCGGCGATCCTGCTGACGCACAGCTCGAACGCGAAGTTCGGAGCCGCCGTGAGCGTTGCGCGATAGCGGTGGACCGCCCACAGCCAGATTTCCGGCCGGCCGAGAAAGCTCAACGGCGACATCACGTAGAACGAGGCCGCGAAGTAGAGCGAGCCCAGCCAGGCCCCGATAAGCCCGAGGTCGTGATAGAGCGGCAGCCAGCTCACGAACACGTCGGCGGAATTCGCCCCCATGGCGATCCCGAGCGCTCGAATGTTGGCGAGCAGGTTGGCGTGGCTGAGCACGACCCCCTTGGGATCGCCGGTGCTGCCCGATGTGTATTGGATGAATGCTGTCGCGCGCTCATCCGTGATGGCCGGCAGACGCTCCTGAACGGCCTGGCTCGTCAATCCGGCGACGCTGTCGACCGACTCGAGGCTCTCGGCCTGTCCGCGGATCCAGTTACCCAATGACAAGGCCTGTGGAACCGTGACGAGAATCCGTGCGCCGGCATTGCGCAGGATGCCGGCCTGCCGGACCATGTGCTCCTCGAGCTGAGCCATCCGCGCGGGCGGATAGATCGGAACCGGGACAGCGCCGGCATACAGCACGCCGAAAAACGCCGCGAAGAAATCGAAGCTGGTCGGCAGCATCAGCGCGATGCGGTCTCCCGGCAGCACGTCGCGGTCGATGAGAGCGCCGGCGATCCGCCGCGCGGCCTGTTTCAACTCGCCATAGGTCATCGTGCCGGCGACGTTCGCGTCGTCGTCCAGCATGGTGACGTGAACCCGTTCCGGGTGCTGCGCCACGTGCCAATCGAGGACTTCCGTCAGCGTCCTGGCAGCCACGGGCGCGCCGACCTGCGGGCGGAAGGCGGATTCCGACACGGGCCGACGTTCGATGTCGGTGCGCGGCCCGGCCTGCTCGAGCGCGTCCGCCAGATCCCCGACGGTATCGACCTCCGACAAAGTCTGTGATGGAAGCCGCACGCCAAAGTGCTGCTCGACCCGGAGCATCAACTCCGTGCGGCCAAGGCTGTCGATACCGAGATCCCGGTCGATGCGGCTGCCCAGTGAAACGGAAATTGCGGGAGCCCGCTGCGCGTGAAGTTCGCGCACGAAGTCATCAACAAGCGCAAGCAACTCGTCGCTGCTGCGGCCGGCAGCAGCTTGCCGCGACATCGAATGTCGTGTGCTCGGATCCATCGCAATGCAGATGGCCGATGTCGCTTAGCCGTTGACCGGGTCGGCAATCCGGGCCGGCGCGTATTCCGACGGGTCGACCAGTCCTCCCGAAAAAGGTGCCAAGCTGGCTTTCTCGATCGTCTGGGCGAAGTCCTGCAACTCCGAGGTGAGCCGCCCGTACTGCTGCCGGGCGAAATCGGATTGCAGCTCCAGCATTTCGGGAATGTCGTGCGCACCGACCAGACGGTGGCAGTGCTCGAAGAAGGCGGTGACGTTATTGGCCGAGATCGCCATCATCTTGGTAACGACAGCTCTGACCCCGTCGTGCGCGACCTTGAAGTCGGTTTCGATCGCATCGATGACCTGCTGCTCCGTATCCAGGAGGCCATGGGCGAAGCGGTCGGCATCATCGACTGCGAACTCCGCGATCTCCCGGATCTCGGCGGGAACCGCGATACCCTTTTTGGCTTTCTTTCCCATCGCGCATCTCCTGAGCGAGTGGATTTACTGTGATTTATTCAAACCGAACTCGCCCGCGGTTCATTGATCTTGCTCAACCCGCGCGGTGAAGACGTCTGGATATCCATCCGAAGCCACACGGCCGGACGCCCGCTTCCCGTTGGATGTCGATGGTTCCGGCCAGCCTTCTCAGCCCGTGATGCGGCGCATCCAGGAGTGTCGCTCCAGCTCGGTCATCCGCTGACGAAACGCAACGTCCTCAGGTTTCGTTTCCGGCGCTTTCCGCAGGCTCTCGGCGAGCGCTCTGACGAGATCGGCCCGGCTGATGACACCGACGAGCTCGGTTCCCCGCAGGACGGGAACACGCTTGATCCTGTGATGATCCATCAGCCGGACCACCTCTTCGAGCGGGGTATCCTCGCCAACCGTCACGGGTGAGTGCGTCATTACCTCGCTGACCTTGCAGGTACAGCGCTCCGGAAGCGCCGCAAGCTTCGGTCCGGCGCGCAGCAGCTCCACCCAGCGCGGTCGGGGGGCTTCGTTCGAATCTCCCGTCTCGCGCAGGAAATCGCGTTCGGTCACGATTCCAACCAGCCGACCGGTTTCGTCCATCACCGGCAGTCCGCTGATGTGGTGGCGGCGCATCAGTTCGCCCGCTTCCAGAATGGAAGCATCCGTTTGGGCCGATACGACCGGCTGTGTCATCACGTCACGAGCTCTCATGACGTCATCCTTCCGCCCCACACCGTCATTTCCCCGAAGCACGATCGGTAATGCTCGAGGCGTCAACCATGCTCGGCGAACCGTTCCGATTTCGCGCATCCCGCGATGAACCGCTCGCCTTCGTTTCTAACAAGCGGGAAACGGAACAGAATTGATCCCCGTCAATTCGTCGTTGCGGACCGGGAATGCCGCCGCAGACAGCGTTTCGCGATGCCCCTCCCCCGCTCATCCGGCTCGGATCACGCGAGATTGACAATTCTCAAACCGGTGAAAACGGGCCGCCGCTAATTTGTAATTCAACAAAAGCACAGGCTGGAAATAGAAGTCGTTCAGTTTACCCGCATGTGGATCAACGGAGCAGGCGGAAAACAGGGCACGTACATACCGCCTGCGCAGGAGCGGGGAAGTCAAAATTCAGTCATTGTCGCGGGGCGAGGCACAGCGGACAACCAAACACCTGCATCCCGCAAGGATCACCCATGGCAGACACTTCGCTTGCCGGCGCGGCCGCATTGCCCAACGTCCCTGTCGTCGATGTCCGCCAGTTGACCCGCTCGTTCGGCGACGTCATGGCCGTGGATCATGCCACGGTCGCCATCGAGCGCGGCGAGATCTTCGGCCTGATCGGCCCGAACGGCGCCGGCAAGAGCACGTTGATCAAGATGTTGACGACGCTCCTGCCGCCCACTTCGGGGACGGCGACAATTGCCGGCCACGATATCGTCCGTCAGCCGGCCGAGGTCCGGCGCCAGATCGGCTACGTCCCGCAGCTCCTGTCCGCCGACGGCGCGCTGACCGGATACGAAAACCTGCAGCTATCGGCACGGCTTTATGGAATCCCGCGGAGAGAACGGGCACAGCGCATCAGCCGGGCGCTGCAGAGAATGGGGCTTACAGAGTCTGCGCGGCATCTCGTCGGACACTATTCCGGCGGCATGATCCGCCGGCTCGAAATCGCCCAGAGCCTGCTTCACCGCCCCAAGGTTCTATTCCTGGACGAGCCCACCGTCGGTCTCGATCCCGAGGCACGCGAGACCGTATGGAAGCAGGTCCTGGACGTGAGGAGCAGCTTTCGCACGACCATGATCGTGACCTCGCATCACATGGAAGAAATCGACCAGTTTTGCGACCGCATTGCCTTGATCGATCGCGGCCGAATCGCCGCGATCGGGACCCCGATGGAGCTCAAGGCACGGGTGGGACCCGACGCCACGCTCGATGACGTGTTCATTCAACTTGTCCATACCAAAGCCGAAGCCGAGGCGGAGAGAGGCTATGACGAAGCCAGACGAGCGCGCCGGGCAGCAAGCGAGCACGGGTGAGGAGCTCCCCCGCCGAAGCCTGTTTCTCTATGGCACACAGGCGTGGGCGGTCGCCGCCAGCGAAATAGAGAAGCTCTATCATGACCCCTTGGAGCTGTTCACCCGAGCGGTGCAGCCCGTCCTGTGGCTCCTCCTGTTCGGCGAGGTGATGATGCAGGTCCGCGGCATGTCGCCTGGAAACCTGCCCTATCTCGATTTTCTTTCAGCCGGCATCCTCGCCCAGAGTGCGCTGTTCGTAGCGATCTTCTACGGCATATCGGCCATCTGGGAGCGCGACCTCGGCGTACTTCAACGTTACCTCGTCAGTCCCGCGCCGCGCTCGGCGCTCGTGATCGGCAAGGCGCTCTCGGCGGGGATCCGCGCATTGTCACAAGCCATCATCGTATATCTGCTGGCGCTCGTGATCGGCGTCGGCATAAATTTCGGCCCGCTGAACATCCTCGGGGTCGCGCTCTTCATCGTTCTGGGCGCCGGCGTATTCGCAACGCTGTCCTTGATTATCGCCTGCATCGTCAAGACCCGCGAGCGCTTCATGGGGATCGGGCAGATGCTCACCATGCCCATCTTCTTCGCCAGCAACGCCATCTACCCCCTCTCGCTGATGCCGGCCTGGCTGCAGACGCTCTCGCACGCAAACCCGCTTACCTACGAAGTGGACGGATTGCGAGCCTTGATGCTGACCAACGTTACCTCCGACTACGGCCTGCTCCCGGACTTCGGCGTCCTTCTGATCTTTGCCGTCGTCCTCGCCATGGCCGCCGC
>CAYVBN010000284.1:0-4753 GCA_964449645.1 uncultured Hyphomicrobiales bacterium | reverse complement strand
CGGCTCGGCGGCGGGACTCGTCGCGGTCGCCGGGGCGCAGGCGGCCGATCTTCCCGTCAAGGCCAAGCCGGTCGAGTACGTGAAGGTCTGCAGCCTGTACGGTGCGGGCTTCTTCTACATGCCCGGCACGGACACGTGCATTAAGTTCGGCGGCTATTTGCGGTCGCAGTACGACTGGAACTCCGCGGGTGACGGCAAGGTCTACTTCAACGGCCAGAACGATGCCCGTCAGACGCGTTCGGACACGAACCCGCATTCGTTCCGCCATCGCGCGGTGTTCACGGTCGACACCCGCACACAGACCGAATACGGCACCCTGCGGTCCTACATGGCGTTCGGCGGTCAGCAGACGACCCCGACGGATACGGGCATCTCGCTGTTCTTCAACCGGGCGTTCATTCAGTTCGCCGGGTTCACGACGGGCCGCGCGGTGTCGTTCTACGACTTCATGAGCCTTGACCCGTACTCGTACAACAACACGGCGCTGGTCAGCAGCACCGGCGCGCCGGGCATTAACGTGTTCGCCTACACCGCGCAGTTGGGCAACGGCGTGTCGGCGACGATCTCGGCCGAAGACGGCGGTTACGGCACCCAGGGTGCCAGCGGCCGTACGCGTCAAGTCATCAACATCACGGGTGCTGGCGGCCAGCTCGGAATCGGTTCCGCCACGCGCGATCCGGTCGGCAACCGCATGCCCGACATCGTCGGTGCGTTGCGCGTCGACCAGGCCTGGGGTTCGGCCCAGGTCATGGCGGCCGTGCATGATGCCAGCGGCGGCTACTACGGCGGCTTCCCGGGCTCGGCCCTCAACGGCCATCCCAGCGACGCGTATGGCTGGGCGGTCGGCGCCGGCCTGCTGTTGAAGAACCCGCTCGGCCTCGGCGCAGGCGACGTCTTCCACACCCAGTTCAACTTTGAATCGGGCGCGGTCGGCTATCTCACCACCTACAAGAACGGCTGGGGTCATTACGGCAGCGGCAACAGCGTCGGCTTCGGCTCGGCGGTGGATGCCGTGTTCTCCGGCGCGACGGCCGGTGCGGCGAACGCCAGCGGTGTCGAACTGGTCGACGGCTGGGGCTTCGGCGCTGCCTATCAGCACCAGTGGAACCCGAAGTGGCGGACGTCGCTCTACGGCGGCTACAGCCAGGTCAATTACGGTGGTTCCGCTAAGAACATCTACTGCACCGGCAACCCGAACACGCCGTTCGTGGCGGGCGGCGCGATCGTAGCGGCCGGCATTGCCGGGGCGACGAACTGCGATCCGGACTTCAGCTGGTGGCAGATCGGTTCGCGCACGCAGTGGAACCCGGTGCGTGACCTCGACGTCGGTGTGGACGTGCTCTACACCCAGCTGAACACGGCGAATGCGGGCACGGCCGTCATTCCGGCGAACGGCGCGCGTCCGGCTGGCGTCTACAAGATCGAGGACCAGCAGGACGTCACTGTGATGTTCCGCATGCAGCGGAACTTCCTGCCCTGATACTCACGAAACTCCCTGCCGTGGCCCTCGGGCCACGGCAGGCAGGAGACTCCCTGGCGGAAAGGCTCATCACCATCTTCAACTTTCCGACGGGGGCTCTTCTGGAGCGGTGCGTGGCAAGTCCCGCACCGCTTTTTTTTCGCAGAGCGCCACGAAGCCGGCGATCCGCCCGATCGTGAGCGCATCAGCGAGCAGGGGCGCGTGCCCTTCGTCTGGCACTTCGACGACTTCCAAGTTGCTGCGTCTCGCCCGCATCTGAACAACTGTTTCAGCCGACAGAAGGTCGGAGTTCGCGCCGCGGATCACCATCATGGGCACGCGTGCAAGCGCGTCGAATTGGGCCCACATGACCGGTAGCGGATGTTCGGGATCGACGGCGGCCAGTGCTTGCGCAAGGTTCGCGTCGTAGCTCGGCACGAGGCGTCCGTTCTCTTCCCGCCAGGTTCGCCGTGCGAAGGCGCGCCAGCCATCGTCATCGAGTGCCGTGAATTGCGCATCGAACAGGCGGCGGAGGATTTCGGCGCCTTCATCGTACGTGCGCGGCAGCGGCAGCTTGCCGACGTAGCCCTTGATCCGCATGAGACCCTTGCTCTCGATCACTGGTCCGACGTCGTTGAGGATGGCGCCGGCGATGGCGTTCGGCCGGACCGCTGCGAGCAGCATCGTGAGCAACCCGCCGCGCGAGGTGCCGATGAAAACGGCCGGCCTGACGGCGCGGGCCTCCAGCACCGCCAGCAAATCTTCCAGCTCGACCGTCAGCGTGTAATAGCCGGGATTGCGGTCGTAATCGGAGAGCCCGCGCCCGCGATAATCGAGCGCCAGCACCCAGCGCGGCCGCTGCGGATCGCTGACGAGGGCGGCGGCGAGAGGCTCGAAATCGGCGGCCGTGCGTGAGAGCCCCGGAAGGCAGACGACGGGCATGCCCGTGCGATCGCCGTACTCGCGCACGTGCAGGCGCAGGCCGTCCGGCGCGGTGACGAAGACGCTTATGCCGTCGGTCGATGGCGTTGGGCGTTGATCCATGTCGTGCATCCGGTATCGTGCATCCTGTAACCTTGCTCTATCGTGCGCCAAGACGATCCGGTTTCTGGACCTGCAGAAATATGGGTCCCGGATCTGCGGCGCGGGACTTGCGCGCCGCCCCGTGTCCGGGACACGCGTCCGCATTCGTGGCTCCGCCTCGTTCCCGGGCGCACCGCAGCACACGCAGATAAGTCTACGCAATCTGCGTGAACTTGATTGCGCGCGGCGGTGCAGGCCCGAGGCCACACATTATGTCTGCTGCGCCGTCGTTTCGATCCAGAACGAATTGCCGGGCGTATTGCCCGGATTGACGTAGTTGAACGGGATGCCCCGTCCTCCGTCGCCCGATCGGAAGAGGTCCCGCACGCGCGCCGCGAGCAGTGGATCGGTGCACACGAAATAGTTCGGCAGCACCACGTGGAACGGAGGCGCGCCGCAGAGCAGCATGGCGGCGAGCACATACTGCTCCGAGAAGAGCGTCATGATCCATTCGTCGGGATAGTCCGCCGGCAGAAAGATGTCGTGCACGTGCACGAGAATTCCAGGTTTCAGCCGGGGTAGGACGTCGAGAAAGAACGCGGTGACGTCAGAGTTCTGAAACACCCGATGCGACCCGTCGTAGAACAGGACGTCGCCCGGTTGCAGCTCGTCGAAGATTGCCAGATCGCATTTCTCGAGCGGAATGCGGACGGTGCGCCGACATAGCGAATCGATCCCGGCCCGTGGCTGCGGATCGATCGAGCAGATCTCGGTCGCGAGTCCGCCCACGCGAATTGCGTGCGCGGCGAACATGGTCGAATGCCCGGAGCCGATCTCGAACAGGCGTGCCGGCTTGCGCGAGAGCAGCAATGTGACGAGAGCGGCGGCATCGAGCGCGGTGAACCAGATGTTGTTCCAATACGGGGCCGTTGGACGTGTCGGATCGGCCTCGTGGGGGATTTGGTGCAGCACCGGCCGATGGCGTGCGACCTCGTCGAGAATGCGCCCATAATCGTCCCGCCCGCGCGCCAGCACGGCCTCGACCTGCGGATGCGCCTTCCGGCCGTGGCCCCAGCGCGGGCGCGGCGCCACGCGGTAGCCGTCGTGCATGCTGAACGCGAATTCCGACATGGGGCATCCATAGAATACGGGCCGAAGCCCGGCGGATTTTTGGATCAGGTTGCTGGAAGCTTTTCGTCCCCGGGCGGACTCACGACCCCAGGTTCATCGATCCTGAGGCTCTCCGGCGGCAAGCCGCGCCGCCAGCGCCGCCACATCGCTTCGAAGGCGGTCTCGATATGCCTGCGAAACGCGTCCGTATCGAACAGTGCGCAGCTCGAACGATTTTCGATGAGGCGCTGACGCAGCGCATGCAGGCTGTCGCGGTCGCGCGCGAGCGCAAGAGCGCGCCGTTCGTAAGCATCGAGACTGTCCGTCACCAGCTCGGGCAGGCCGGCCGCGTGCAGCAGGCTTGCGCCGACCCGGCCGGCGAAGCTCGCACCCGCGCAGGTGAGCACCGGAACGCCCGCCCACAGGGCGTCGGAGGCGGTCGTGTGCGCGTTGTAGGGCAGGGTATCGAGGAACAGGTCGACCAGTTTCAGCCGTGCGAGATGGTCCGGCAGGTCCACGCGGTTCGCGAAGACGAGCCGTTTCGGATCGACCCCGCGTTTTTCGGCTTCGGCGGCAAGGTTGCATTTGGCGGCGTCATTCGCATTCAGCAGCCACAGCACGCTGCTGTCCACTTGGTCCAGCAGGCGCATCCAGACGTCGAAGACGGGAGCGCGCAGCTTGAAGGTGTTGTTGAAGCAGCAGAACACGAAGCCGTCCTCGGGCAAGCCTTCTTCGGCGCGCGCGGGCGTATGCTCTGTGATGCGGCGTTTGCGGTCGTTGACCTGATAGCTCTCGGGCAACTGGACGATGCGCTCGGAATAGAACGGCTGGTGTGCGAACGGGGTCACGAACCGGTCGCCGATCACGTAGTCGATGAAGTCGCATCCCATGGTTGCCGGATAGCCGAGATAGCTGACCTGGATGGGTGCAGGCCGTGCGGCCAGAATGCCCGGCCGGCTGTCTTCGGTGTAGCCCTTGAGGTCGACCGCGATATTGACATCGAGGCTGCGCAAGAGCTCGGCGACCTCTCGGTTGCCTTGCGATGATACGTCGATGAAACGATCGAACGCGCGCACGATCCGGTCGCGCGTCTCGCTCTTGTCGTCAGGACCCCAGGAGATCCCGATGATCTCGAAGCGGTTCCGGTCGTGCAGCTCGAAC
>CAYVBN010000283.1:0-3883 GCA_964449645.1 uncultured Hyphomicrobiales bacterium | reverse complement strand
AGCGCTTCGCCCTGCCCCGGACCGTCGATCGCCAGCGTATGGAAACCGCGGAACGCGAGCTCGAGCCCGGCAAAGAGCACGCTCATTTCCTTGCAGTTGTCGAGACCGTCGAACAGCACGACGGTCGGCGCCCGCCCCTTCGCCACAGGAGATTTCAGGAAATAGGCCGGCAAGGCCGTGCCTTCGTAAGGCACGTCGACGAATTCGATATTGGGATGGCGCCGCCGCAGGCCTTCCTGATAGCAGCGCAGGGCCTTGCGGTAGATGCCCATCTTCTGCTCGCCGGGCGGCACCATGCGCTCGCCCGTGTAGTAGTAGTTGCCGGCGCGCAGGTAGTAATTGCCCGCGGTGGCGTCGCGCCCCTCGGCGGCCGCCTGATCGCCGCGCTGCTCGACGCGCGCGGCCATCCCGCACCACTCCTCCCACCATGCGTTCGGCTCGTTCAGGCGCGCATGCAGCCGCTGGATGACCTGATCGATCTCTCCGAGCGCGACCGCGCCCCACGGCGCCATGCCCTTGGTGACCAGAGTGGCATTGGACCATTGATAGTGGTCGGGGAAGCTGTCGATCCAGTTCCCGCGGTAGAACGTTTCCGGCTTGCTCATGCGGTTCTTTCCGGATGCTGAACGGCGATCGGGTGCGGAGGCTTCAGGCCGGCAGCCCTCAATGGGCGCTGCCCTTGACGGTGTCGGCGAGCGCCAGGAATTCCGCGTCCGACAGCCGCCGCTTGCGCCAGCGCATCTCTTCGAGCATCGCGTCGAGCATCGGCTGGATCTTGTCGTCCGGAATGGACGTGCCGAGCGCCTTCGCGTGCAGCCGCAACCCGAACGGGCCGGCCCACTCGCTGAACCCGACGCGCCCGCGGTTGCCGACCATCTCGGGCTTCATCGGAACGAACATGAAGGGATAATCGGGATATTGGTGGTGCTTGTCGTGCATGACCACGAAAGCGTCGTCCCCGACGAGCGGCGCGGTCTTCGGCAGCGGCTGCTTCATGATATCGGCGATCATGACCGACACCGGCCGGAGCCGGTCGAGCCGAATGCCGGTGTCGAAGCCATAGAGCGCCTCGAGGTGATAGACGGTCTCGGCCAGGCTGACGTGTCCGGTTCCCTCGCCGTAGCCGTTCACGCCCACCGTCACCATCTCGCAGCCGCCTTCGACCGAGGCGAGCGCGGTCGCGACCGCCATGCCGGCATGGTTATGCGCGTGAATCCCCAGAGCCGTGCTGGGCACGACCTTCCGGACTGCCTTGAAAATCTCCTTGTAGAGGATCGGCAGCGCGAGCCCGCCGCCGAAATCGTCGAGCACGAGCGTGTCGGAACCAGCGTCCGCCATGACCTTCGCGAAGTGCTTCAGAAAGTCGAGATCGGCCCGCAGGAAATCCTGGAAATTGACGTTGAACTCCTTGATCCCGCGCTTGCGCGCATGCGCGATCGCCGCAAGGCCGGTGTCGACCTCCTGCTTGCGCAGATCCTCGGTCGAGAGATTCCCCTCGCCGCGGTGCTCGGCGCAGGCGCGCAGCATCGTGTCGGACGCGGCGAGGCAGACGACGACCCCGAAGCCGGAATCGGCGATGATGTCGATCGTCTCGAGGAGCTGCGCGGTGTTGAAGCGCGGCGAGTTCTGGTGCGCGCTCGTCATCGCCTCGGTGCGGATCTTGCGGCCGCAGCTCTCGAGAAAACGGCCGACGGCCGTCATGAACTCGCGGTCGCGTTTCTTGTAGCCGCCCATCTGGATCATGGGCACGTTGAGATCGTTGACCAGCAGCTCGGCGATCTTCACGCATTCGTCGGGGATCAGGATCGTGCCTTCGGCCTGCCGTCCCTCGCGCAACGTGATGTCGTTGATGACGACCCGCTGCGGGAGATCCATCTGTGCCCGGATTTCCGGAGAGAACATCGCGGGCGTGACCCCGGTGAGCTTCCCGATGGCGTCCTTCCCTCGTAACTGCGTCATGTCGTGAACTCCGGCCGACGTCCGAATGGCGGATTGCTGCGGTTGTGGTGACCCCGCGGCGGCACCGCTATCATATTGTCGTACGCCGTTCCACAAAAAGAGACGATGTCCACGCTGAAGGAGCCACACATCAGAAGTGATCGTTGCCGCGACAACAAATACCCTCATTCCGAGCGCGCGAGGCGCGCGGCCGCGTCTGCGACAATGCAATATGTTGTGCCACATTGCTGAATGTTGTGGACTTCGCGCCCCGGCCCTAGTACGGGTGCAAAAGCATCCGTCCGGACGAAGCGGGCGGCAAGAACAACGAAGCGACCGGTCTCAGAACGGTGTCGCGAACAGCGGAGGAAACATGACTTTCGCAGCGCGCCTGCTTTCGTCCCTCTCGACCGCCCTGCTCATGGTCTGCCTGTCCGCGGCCGCCGGGTCGGCGCAGGACTTCCCGACGCGGCCCATTCGCATCATCGTGCCGTTCGCACCCGGCGGGTCGACCGATGCCGTCGTGCGCATCCTGGCGAAGAAGCTGTCCGACAATCTCGGCGGCTCCGTCTATATCGAGAACCGGCCCGGCGGCGCCGCGACCATCGGCACCAACCAGGTCGCCCAGGCAGCCCCCGACGGCTACACGCTCGGCGCCGCCAACATTTCCTTCGGGGCCAACCCGGCCATCCTGAAACGAATCCCCTACGACACCGAAAAGGACTTCGTGCCGGTCGGGCTCGTCGCGCGCGTCCCGCTGGTGCTCGCGGTGCATCCGTCCGTGCCGGCGAAATCCGTCAAGGAGCTGATCGCGCTCGCCCGGGCCAAGCCGGGCGGCCTGAGCTACGCGTCGGCCGGCTACGGCAGCGGCAGCCATTTGAGCATGGAGCTCTTCAATTATCTGACCGGCCTGAAGATGCTGCACGTGCCCTATAACGGCGGCGGTCCGCAGGTCGCCGGCGCGCTGGGCGGACAGATCACGGCCCTGTTCGCGACCATTCCGAGCTCGATGCAGTATTTCGCGTCGGGCCAGCTCGTCGGCCTCGGCGTCAGCACCGCCAAGCGCGATCCGCGGCTTCCCGACCTGCCGACCATCGCGGAAGCGGGCGTGCCGGGCTACGAGATGGGCGACTGGGTCGGGCTCATCGCGCCGAAAGACACGCCCAGCGCCATCGTCGAGCGGCTCAACCGCGAAATGCTCAAGGCGCTCGCCGACCCGGAGGTGAAATCGCGCATCGAAAGCGTGGGAACGCAGGTTGCCGCCGGCACGCCCGAGGACCTGCGGGTGCATATCCAGAGCGAATTGGCCAAGTGGCGCAAGGTCGCCGAGACCATGAAGCTACACATCGACAACTGACGCGGCATTCCCTCGACAGCCAATGCCGACCATCGATCTGCACACCCATGTGGTGCCGCGAGGCCTCATCGACGCCCTGCGGCGCACGCCGGAACGGTTCGGCGCCGGGCCGCAGTCGCTCAACGGCGTGAAGGTCACCGAAAAGGACGGCAACCTTTACTGGAACAACAACGGCCGGTTGGCGGAAATCGAGCGCGAGCTCTATGACATCGAGGCCAAGCTCGAGGCCATGGACCGCATGCGGATCGACGTTTCGGCGATCTCGATCGCGCCTCCGACCTATTTCTATTCACTGGCCCCGGAGGACGGGCTTGCCGCCGCGAAGTTGAGCAACGACGGCATCGCCCAGATGGTCGCGAAATATCCGGCCCGCCTGCGCGGCATGGCGACGCTGCCGATGCAGGATCCGGACGCGGCGATCACCGAGCTCGAGCGCGTCGTCAAGGAGTACGGGTTCAAGGCCGTGGAGCTCGGCACCTCGGTCGAAGGACGGCAGCTCGCCGATCCGAGCTTTCGCCCGGTGCTGAAGACCATCGCGCAGCTCGGCTGCTTCATCTTCGCCCATCCGTACACCTGCACGGCGAAGGG
>CAYVBN010000282.1:0-8369 GCA_964449645.1 uncultured Hyphomicrobiales bacterium | reverse complement strand
TCTCGGGCGAAACGGAGCGGAGGTTCGCGACGTCACGCTGCCCGAATTCTTCTCGGACCTGCAGAAATGCCGCGAGGTCATCAACGATTTCGAACGCGCGCGTGCCATGGCGCACGAGTGGAATCATCACGCCGAGCAGATCAGCGAGGGCTTGGCGCGATCAATCCGCAACGGATCATCGATGCCGCAGGAGCGGTTCACGGAGGCGCTCACAAGCGTTGCGCGCTGCCGCGCCGCGCTCGGCGAGGTGTTCGACGGCCTCGATGTCCTGCTCGCCCCGACGGTGCCGGGCGAGGCGCCGCGCGGCCTCGGCTGGACGGGCGATCATCGTTTCCAATCGATCTGGACGCTGCTGCACGTGCCGAGCCTGACTTTGCCGACCCATGCCGGGCCGCACGGGATGCCGGTCGGAATCCAACTCGTCGCGCCGGCCCACGCGGACGCGCACCTCCTCGCATGCGCGCGCCTCGTCTTCGATCGTCTCGGGCGCGCGCCGACCCGCAAACCCGCACAGCCCGCACCACGGACATCGGTGCCGGCCTGACGCCGAGAGGGCAGAATGGAAATCAAGAACAGTTTCGAAGTCCCGCGTCCGCCGGCCGAGGCCTGGAAGCTCCTGCTCGACATCGAGCGCATCGCGCCCTGCATGCCGGGCGCGGAGCTGCTGCAGGTCGTCGACCCTCAGACCTACAAGGGCAAGGTGTCGGTGCGGCTCGGGCCGGTGGCGCTCGCCTTCGTGGGTACGGCGAAGTTCGAGGAGATCGACGAGACCGCGCACCACGCACGCGTGAAGGCGCAGGGCACCGATCAGAAGGGCCGCGGCGGCGCCAACGCGGTCGTTGCATTCTCGCTCGAGCCCTCCCCGGTCGGCACGCGCGTCAACGTCGTCACCAACCTTAACCTCTCGGGCTCGGTCGCGCAGTACGGACGCGGCACCGGGATGATCCAGGATGTCGCGACGCAGCTCATCGGCCAGTTCGCAAGCGCGCTGCAGGCCATGCTGGCGCAGGAGAAATCATCCGGACCGGGCGCCGCCGCATCGCCGGACGGCGCGACGGCCGGCGGCAGGGCCGCGGAAGCGGCGCCGCCCCCCGCCGCCAAGCCGATCTCCGGCTTCTCGCTGATGCTGCGGGTTCTCTGGAACGCGCTGCTGCGGCTGTTCTCGGGCGGCTCACGCCCGCAGTGACCTGATTCAGGGTTGGGCCTTGGCACGTGCGGCGGCCACCGCCGCCACGATGTCGACGGGCCGCAGCGGCGCTTGCGAGAAGCGCACTCCGAACGGGGACAGCGCATCCTCGACCGCGGAAACGATCGCTGCGGGTGTCGGCAAGGTGCCGGACTCCCCGACGCCCTTGACGCCGAGCGGGTTGAGATAGGTCGGCGACTCGCGGTGCGCGAGCTCGATCGGCGGCACTTCCGGCGCGCTCACCAGCAGATAGTCGGCGAAATTGGTCGTGAGCGGCTGTCCGTCCTCGCCGAAGCCCATCCATTCGAACAACGCGTTGCCGATGCCGTGCGCGGTCGCACCCGTCACCTGTCCGTCGACGATCATCGGATTGATGATGCGCCCCGCGTCGTGCACGAACACCATCCGCTTCAGGTCGACGCCGCCGGTCTCGATGTCCACCTCGACCTCGGCCACGACGCTGCCGTTGGCGTAGGTCATCGAGTCGATGATGACGTGCTCGGTCGCTTCCATGCCGGGACCCACGCCGGCCGGCAATGCGAACCCCGCCGTGCCCATGACCGACTGGACGACGTCGGCGAGGCGGAGCTTCATCTCCGGCACGCCGCGCACGTGGACGGAGTCGCCGGCGATGTCGAGGTCCTCGGGCGCCACTTCGAGCCGGTGGCTGGCGATCTGCAGGATCTTGGTGCGGACCTTCACGGCGGCGCTGTGCGCGGAGGAGCCGGCGATCACCGTCTGGCGGCTGTTGAAGCCGCCGAAGCCGAGCGACACGCCGGCCGAGTCTCCGGTGGTCACGATCACCTGGCTCATGTCGCCGCCGAGCTGCTCGGCGACGATCTGCGCCAGCATGGTGCGCGTGCCCTGCCCGATCGCGGTCGCGCCGGTGTAGACGTGGATCTTGCCCGTCGGCGCCATGCGCACCGTCACCGCCTCGAACGGACCGCGCCCCGTGCCCTCGACATAGTTGGCAAGCCCGATGCCGAGATAACGGCCCTCCTGGCGGGCCTTCGCCTGCCGTGCGGGAAAATCGTCCCATCCCGAGCGCGCCAGCGCCTCGGCCTGGCATGCCGGATAGTTGCCGCTGTCGAGCACCACCTGGAAGCCGCCGCGCGTGCGCAGGCCTTTCTTGTACGGCATCTTCTCGGCGGCGATCAGATTCTTGCGCCGGACCTCAGCCCGGTCGAGCTTGAGCTCGCGCGCGATGCCGTCGAGCAGGCGCTCCATGACGAACACGCCTTGCGGCTGGCCGGCACCGCGCACCGGAGTGACCGGAACCTTGTTGGTGAGCGCGACCTTCACGTCGACGTGGTAGGCAGGCACGTCGTAGGCGAGCGTCAGCGAAGCCACAGATCCTTGCGGAATGGTCAGGCCGCGCGCCGTGTAGGCGCCGTGATCGTGGATCAACGACGCGCGAATCCCGAGGATGCGCCCCTCGGCATCGGCGGCGACTTCCGCCTCCCAGTACTGGTCGCGTTCCTGCGTGGTGGCGACGAAGTGCTCGCGCCGATCCTCGATCCATTTGACCGGCCGGCCGAGCCGCAGCGCCGCGACCGCCACGGCGACCTCTTCCGGATAGAACACGAGCTTCGGACCGAAGCCGCCGCCCACGTCAGGCGCAACGACGCGAATGGTTTTCTCGTCGCGCCCGAGCAGGTCCGCGAACATGCGGGCGGCGACCAGCGGGGTTTGCGTGGAAATCCACACCGTGAGCCGGTCCTCGATCGGATCATGGCGCGCGAGGCAGCCGCGGCATTCGAGCGCGTGCGAGCAGCCGCGGTGAATCCAGAACGAGTCGCGGAAAACGTGCGCGGCGGAGCGGAACGCCGCCTCGGGATCGCCGTAGCTGGCGTCGAACTCCGCGATGAGATTGTGCGGCGCGCCGAGATGAACCGGGGGCGCACCGTCGGCGAGGGCCGCCCGACAATCGGAGGCCGCCGGCAGCGGGTCGAAATCGATCTCGACCAGCGAGGCGGCGTCTTCCGCCACATAACGGTTTTCAGCGATGACGATGGCGATCGGTTCACCCACGTGAACGGTTTCCTCGCCGGCGAGCACGATCCGATGACGTTCCTGCCGGTAGCAGCGGTCGGGCAAGGCCACGACCAGCCGGTCCGTGGTGAGGAAGGGAATGATATCGTCGCGCGTCAGAACCGCATGCACGCCGGGCAGAGCCAGAGCCGCCGAGGCATCGATCCCGCGGATCGCCGCGTGCGCATGCGGGCTGCGCACGAAGGCGGCCTGCAGCAGTCCCGGCATCTGAAGATCGTCGACGAAACGTCCCACACCGCGCAGCAGCGCCGAGTCCTCGACACGCGGCATGCTGCGGCCGAACGTCTTCGCCTCCGGCCTATCCGTATTCGCCGGATGGTCAAGCATCGCGGCGTCCACTGCGCTCGCGCGCCCGCGCATGTGCCTTCTCCAGCGCGCGGCGCGCCATGACGACCGCCAGATGCTGCCGATAGGACGACGGTGCGTGCACGTCTTCGAGCGCCTCGATCTTGGCGCAGACGGCGCATGCGTCCTGAAACAGATCGGAACCGGCCGGCCGGCCGACGAGCGCCTGCTCGACCTCCGTCATGCGCAGCGGCGTGGCCGCAACGCCTCCGAGCGTCACCGACGCCCGCTCGATCGTGCCTGAGGCGTTCTCCTCGAGCAGCGCCGCCGCCGACACGAGGGCGAAATCGCCGTGGCGCCGCGCGAACTCGACGAAAGCGTGGCCATGCGACGGCGACCACAGCGGCAGGCTGATCGCCGTCAGGCACTCGTCGGGCTGGACGGACGTCGTCATGTAGCCCGCGGGAAAATCCGAAAAGGGAATCCGCCGCTCGCCGCGCGGCCCGAGGATCGTGATGGTCGCGTCGAGCGCCGCCGCCACCGTGACGAGCTCCGCCGAGGGATCGAGATGGCAAAGCGAGCCGCCGATGGTGCCGCGGTTGCGGGTCTGGCGATGGCCGACCTGATGAATGGCCTCGATGAGCAGCGGACACTCGCGCGCGACCTCGGCGGAAAACTCGATCTCGCGCTGCCGCGTCATGGCACCGATCTCGAGCGTCCGCCCGTTGCGGCGGATGTACGAGAGGTCGGGAATGCGATTGAGGTCGATCAGATGATCGGGCAGCGCGTAGCGCATGTTGAGCATGGGGACGAGCGATTGCCCGCCCGCGAGCAGCCGCGCGTTGTCCAGCGTCGACAGGAGCCGCACGGCTTCGGGAAGATTGTCGGGTGCGTAGTAGTTGAATCGCGGCGGCTTCATGGCGTGTCGATCAGAAACAACGGGCGGCGAGCGAGGGGTGCGACAGCATCGTTCGAATGGACTTCCTCGCAGGATGACTTTCCTTTGGGATCCTCGTCCTGCTGCATGATCTCATCCGAAAACCGGTATCCACTTTTCGGGATCATGCTCCATCTTTCTGACTTGAGCATGATCTCATCCGAAAACCGGTATCCACTTTTCGGGATCATGCTCTAGCTCGGTTCCGCGCCGACGCGGCGAGGACCGCGGCCGCGCTCGCGCGCGGAGGCCCCGCCGGCTTCGGACACATCGATCACCGAAGGCCGCGCCAGGAGGGCACGCAGATACGCGGCTCCCGCCGGTCCCTTCAGGGCACGCCGCCACATGTCGTCGACTGCCTTCTGGTGCAGCGCCAGCGCCTCCGGGGCGGAGGTGATCATGGCGACGCCGACGCGCACGTTCGGCTGCTCGCCGAGCCGGAACGGGCTCAGCACCAGCATCTGCCGGTCGGGCTGGCGGAAGATCTGAAATCCGGTGTGCGGCAACGTATCGGTGACGATGCCGATCTGGATCCCGATCGGCTGCTCTTCGATCACGGACGCGAAGTGCTCCACCTCGTGACGCGCCAACAACTGGCGCTGGCGGATGACCGATTCCGGCAACGCGCTCCGCCCGACGAAGCCGTGCCGCAGGAAGCGTTCGATCTCGAGCGCGGACATCAGGTTGACGATGGTCGGCCGCCGGCGCCGGTACATCTCCTTGCGCTCGTGCAGCAGCTCCATGATCTTGGGAACGTCGGCAAGCGCCCGCTGGCGGTTGGGCACGTCCTCCGGGATGCTCTCCGCCAGGACATGCTCCAGTTCCGAGACGAACTGGTCGGACGCGAGCAGGAACGAGATCGGGCCCGCCAGCACGACGATATGTTCGGCGGTCTCTTCGATCTGCCGCATGCGCTCGAAATAGGCGACGGCCGAGGGAATGTACTCGATGCCGACGCCCAGCAGCGTCGGAATCGAGACGTCCAGCAGCTCGGCCAAACGCTCGAGCGTGTCGATCTTGGCGAGCTCGCCCTTCTCGAACCGGTAGAGCGCGGTACGCGAGATGCCGATCCGGCGCGCGATCTCGTCGGCGCTGAGCCCGGAGGCGAGGCGGAACGCTCTCAGCCTGTTGCCGATCTCGTCATATCGGAAGGCCATCGCTTCCTCTCCACAGGATGTGCGCCCGAGAGTGCGCCCCAACCCCGCTTCTATGCAAGAACCAGCGCATCATTCCCCTTGTGTCAGCACGATGCGTCCCCGCACCCGCCGATCCTCAATGTCATGCAGCGCCTGGGCGAACCGCTCGAGCGGATAGGTTACGGTGGGCGCGGGCCGCAGTTTCCCGTCCGCGAACATGGCGAAGATCTCGGCGATGCAGCGCGCCATCATCTCGGGCATTCGCTTGCGATAGTCGCTGACCTGCAGCCCACTCACCTCGATGTTCTTGAGCAGCAGATAGTTCGCCTTGAGGGTCGGGATGCGCCCGGACGCGAAGCCGATGACGACGAGCCGGCCGCGCCAGGCGAGCGCGCGCAGCGCCGCGTCGAAGGCGTCTCCGCCGATCGGATCGAGAATGACGTCAGCGCCGCGGCCGTCCGTCTGGGCCCGCACCTGCTCGCGCAGGCTCTCGCGCAGGTCGGGCTTCGAGAGATCCACGATGGCGTCGGCGCCGGCCTCGCGCACGAGCTCGGCCTTATCCAGGCTGGAGATGCCGGCGAGGACCCGCATGCCCATCGCCTTGGCGAGCTGGACCGACGCAAGCCCGACGCCGCCGGTCGCCCCGAGCACCAGCACCACCTCCCCGGCCTGGCAGCGCGCCCGCTCGCGCAACGCGAACCACGACGTGTCGTAGACGAGCGCCATCGCGGCCGCGTCGACGAACGACATGGAGGCCGGCAGTTGGAAACACTGCGCGGCGGGAACGCAGACCTTCGCCGCATAGCCGCCGTGCTCCGCCAGCGTCAGAACCCGGTCGCCGACGGCGAGCCCGGACACGCCGGCGCCGAGCCGGCTGACGACGCCCACCGGCAGCTTGCCGGGAGCGAACGGCCGTTCGGGCAGAAACTGGTACTTGCCGCCGATGACCAGGAGATCGACGTAGTTCACCGCCGTGGCGCGGACATCGACGAGGACCTCACCCGGTCCGGGCACCGGGTCGGGCAGTTCGCCGAGCGACGCGGACTCGATCGGACCGAACTCACGAACGACCACTGCGCGCATCGGCGTCCTCTCTGCTCCCAGGCCCGGCATTGCCGGGCATCGTCAATCCGGATCGAGCGTACTGAAGCTCCCGCGGCCGATGGCAATCAGCCGGCCGTCGGCATCGGCAATCTCGACGTCCGCCCGCGCGACCGAGCGGCCGGCCCGCACCAGCCGGGCGGTTGCGGTCAGGTCGCTCGCGCCCGCCGGACGCAGGTAATCGATCCGCAGGTCGATGGTCGGCGTCATGCGCCCGATGTGGACGGCGACCGCCGCGTGTCCGGCGATATCGATCAGCGTTGCGATGACCCCGCCGTGGTAGGCCGGATCGTCCGGCCCGCGGCGGAATTCCGGCCGGTAGGCCAGCGAAATGACGACGAGTCCGGCGGCCGGATTGGCCCGCACCGCCTGCGGCTGCAGGATGGCATGGTAAGGCGGGCGCGTCATTTCCTCGCGCAGCCGCGCGAGCGCGTCCGTTTGTTCGCACACGCTGCTCATCGGGCTCTCGGCCGCCACTTGATCGGCACGGGCGTCACCCGCCCCTCGGCGATCCAGTCGACGAGATCGCGCTTGCGGATCTTGCCGCTCGCGGTGAGCGGGATTTCTTCCACCTCGAGGAAGAATTCCGGCATGTCGTACTTCGACAGGCCGGCGGCATCGAGATGCGCGAGGATCTCGTCCGGATCGGTGCGCTTGCCGGATCGCGGCATCACCGCAAGACACACTTTCTCGCCGAGTCGCGGATCGGCGACCGGCACCGCGGCGGCGCGTTCGATCGCATTGTGCCGCATCGCCAGCGCCTCGATGCGGGCCGGGTAGATGTTGTGGCCGCCGCGGATGATCACGTCCTTCTTGCGGCCGGTCACGCGCAGATATCCGTCGGCGTCGACCCAGCCGAGATCGCCGGTCATGAACCAGCCGTGTGCATTGAACGAATCCTCGGTCGCCGCCTGATCGTCGAAATAGCCGAGCATGAGGCTGGCGCCGCGGCCGCCGATCTGCCCGATCTCGCCGACGGGCGCTTCGACGTCGGGATTGTCCTGCCGCCAGATGCGGATCTCGTAACCCGGGCAGGCCCGGCCCGAGGACTCCACGATGAGTTTGGGATCGTCGGTCGGCAGCGTGTACTGGTGCGAGCAGGTCTCGGTCATGCCGTAGCCGCTCTGCGGAACGATGCCGTACTGCAGCAGCTCGGCCACCACGTCGCGTGGGGCGGACGCGCCCGAGATGCGGAACCCGTGCAGCCGGCCGATGCCGGCCATCTTGCGCGTCCGCACTTCTTCCAGAAGGTCGATCGCGTGCGTCGGAACCCCGACGAGGAAACTCGTTCCGGTTTCGATCAGCCGGTCGACGAGGCTGTGGCCGCGCGGGAGATCGTGGATCACGAGCTCTCCTCCGGCCGCGAGCGCCATCATCATCGCGCCGAATCCCAGGTTGTGGCTGAGCGGACTGAGCGAATAGACGACCGACGTGGCGTCGATGTTCCAATCCGCCGCCATCGCGCGGGCATTCGCCAGGAGCGTGTTGTCGCTGTGCATGACGCCTTTCGGCTGCCCAGTCGTCCCCGAGGTGAAGGCGAGATAGAGAATGCGGTTCGGATTCTGCGGCGCCGGCGGCGGGATCGTTGCCACATCCGCAGCCCCCAATACGGTCGCCGGCAGATGGCCGTTGCCGCCCGCGGCTTCGAGCCGGTAGACGTGGCGCACGCTCG
>CAYVBN010000281.1:0-5286 GCA_964449645.1 uncultured Hyphomicrobiales bacterium | reverse complement strand
GGATGAGCGGATCGGGAAAGCGCATGCGGAACGGATATCGCGGACAACGTCGCAGCCGCATAGCACGAAGCGTCAGCGGATGAAATTTCCTCCGAGCTCGTCCTCGATGTGCACGCGGATGATCTCGTCGAAGTCCCGCTCGCAGCGAAAGCCGAGCGCGAGCGCGCGGCGCGCATCGAACCGGCTCGGCCAGCCAGCAACGATGCGGCCGATCAGGGGATCGGGCTCGCGCCGGATGCGGGCGACCGCGCGCGCCCCCGCGATACGTCCGAGCGCCGCGATCTGCTCGCCGACCGTGCAACAGACCCCCGGCATCGAGAGGTTGATCCGCGGGCCGAGCTGCTCGCGGCGCACGCCGGCCGCGTGCAGCAGGAAGCCGACCGCGCTGCGCGGGCTCGCATGCCAGTGCCGCACGGTCTCCTCCACCGGCAGAACGGCGTCCTCTCCGGCAAGCGGCTCGCGGATGATCGAGGAGAAGAAGCCGGAGGCCGCCTTGTTCGGCTTGCCCGGCCGCACCACGATGGTGGGCAGGCGGATGCCGATGCCGTCGAGAATGCCGCGCCGCGCATGGTCGGCGAGCAGCAATTCGCCGATCGCCTTCTGGGTGCCGTACGAGGTGAGCGGTGTGAGATGGAACTCGTCGCCGATCGGGTCCGGAAACGGCGCGCCGAACACCGCGATCGAAGAAGCGAACACGAATTTCGGCACGTGGTCGCGTGCGCCCAAGGGCTGCGCGCCGAGCGCACGGATCGCTTCGAGCAGATTGCGCGTGCCGTCCAGATTGATCCGGTAGCCTTTCTCGAAATCGAGCTCGGCTTCGGCTGAGACAACCGCCGCCAGATGAAAGATCACGTCGGGCCGCTGCGCGATCAGCACCTTGCTCGGCGCCGGATCGGAGATGTCGGCCGCGATGGTCTCGACCGCGCCGGGAAACCCCACCGGCTTTTCAGGCGGCACCACGTCGGCAAGCGTCAGACGATCGACCGGCCGACCACAGAGCGCGCGGTCGGCGGCGAGCCGCGCGCTCAGCTTGCGGCCGATCATGCCGGCCGCGCCGGTGATGAGAACGTGCATGAGCGAGCGGTCGGCTGCGATCCCGAGATCATCGGATCGTAGCCCTCCCGGCCCGGCGGGCCAATCGGGTCTTCCGGCGAGCGCCTTGATTCCGAAATTCGCGAACGCGCGCGACGCAGGCCCGTGCGGACTTCGGGTTCGGGCTACAGCGCCATGCCGCCGTCGACGAGATGCGGCTGACCGGTGATGTAGCTCGCCTCGTCGGAGGCGAGGAAGACCGCGAGCGCCGCCACTTCCTGTGGCGTGCCGAGCCGGCCCATTGGCTGGCGGTCGATGAAGGCCTGGCGCACTGCGTCGAGCGATTGGCCGGTCGAATGGGTAAGGTCCTCGATGCGGCCTTCGAGCGAAGGGGAATCGATCGTGCCCGGGCAGATCGCGTTCACCCGGATGCCCTGCTTGATGAAATCGGCCGCCACCGCCTTGGTGAGGCCGATGATCGCCGCCTTGGTGGTGCCGTAGACATAGCGATTCGGCACGCCTCGGATCGAGGACACCGCGGAGGAAATGTTGACGATCGATCCGCCGCCCTTCTTGAGCATGTCGGGCAGGAAGGCGCTGATCGTCCGGTGCATGGAGGTGACGTTCACGTCGAACGAGAACGCCCAGTCCTTCTCCGAGCAATCGAAGATCGTGCCCTGGTGCACGTAGCCGGCGCAATTGACCAAAATATCGAGCCCGCGAAAATCGCGGTGCACGTCCTTCGCGAGCTGCTCGATCGCCGGCGTCGAGCGCACGTCGAGCGCCTGCTTGCGGGCACTTTTCAGGCCCTGCAGTTTCTTCTCGTCGAGATCGGTGGCGATCAGTTCGGCGCCCTCGGCCACGAAGGCCTCGGCGATCGCGCGTCCGATGCCCTGCCCTGCCGCCGTGACCAGCGCCACCTTACCCTTCAGTCGACCGGCCATGCTCTCGTTCCTCGCTTCGCTCGTGTGTTCTTTAAACGTATCACGGCGCTCGTTGGTTCACCGCCATGACGGACACGAGCCTCTCTTCGTCCGCGGCCGCGACGCACGATGCGCGCTCAGTGACTGTCGCGCGGGATTCCCTTCGTTTGCGCAACGCGCCGATACTTGACCGCCGGCGCGAGCACCATGCCGTCCGACAGTTGCTGGACCATGGTGCGCTGGATCTCCTGCCAGGGCGTCTGGCTCGGCGGATAAGGATAGCCGCCGTGCTGCGCCAGCGCGTCCCGGCGTTCGTCCAGCTCCTCCTTCGAGATCAGCAGGTTCACGGTCCCGGCCTCGAGGTCGATGCGTACCCGGTCGCCCGTCTTCAGCAGCGCCAGGCCGCCACCCGCTGCCGCCTCGGGCGAGGCGTTGAGGATCGAGGGCGAGCCGGATGTCCCGGACTGCCGCCCGTCGCCGATGCAGGGCAACGACATGATGCCGTCTTTGATGAGCGCGGCGGGCGGCTGCATGTTCACCACTTCGGCCGAGCCCGGATAACCGATCGGCCCGGCGCCGCGGATGAACAGAATCGTGTGCTCGTCGATCTTCAGCGCCGGATCATCGATGCGTTTGTGATAGTCCTCCGGCCCGTCGAACACGACCGCGCGGCCCTCGAACGCGTTCGGGTCTTTGGGGTTCGACAGATAGCGCTCCCGGAACTCCTGCGAGATCACGCTCGTCTTCATGATCGCCGAGTCGAACAGGTTGCCGGTGAGCACCTTGAAGCCGGCCTGCTCCATCAGGGGCGAGCCGTAAGGCCGGATCACGTCGGGATCTTCGCTGGCCGTGTTCTCGACGTTCTCCCCGATGGTGCGGCCGTTGACGGTGAGCGCGTCGGCATGCAGCCGCCCGGCCTTGAGCAGTTCGTGCAGGACTGCCGGCAGGCCGCCGGCGCGATAGTATTCCTCGCCGAGATATTCTCCGGCCGGCTGCATGTTGACGAGCAGCGGCACGTCGAAGCCGATCTTCTCCCAATCCTCGATCGCGATCTCGATGCCGACATGGCGCGCGATGGCATTGATGTGGATCGGCGCATTGGTCGAGCCGCCGATTGCCGAGCAGGCGACGATCGCGTTCTCGAACGCCTTGCGCGTCAGGATGTCCGAGGGTTTGAGATCTTCGTGCACCATTTCGACGATGCGCCGTCCGGTGTCGTAGGCGATCTGCGCGCGCTCGCGGTAAGGTGCCGGAATCGCCGCGCAGCCCGGCAGCGACATGCCGAGCGCTTCGGCGAGCGCGTTCATGGTCGACGCCGTTCCCATCGTATTGCAATGCCCAGCCGAGGGCGCCGAGGAGGCGACGAGATCGAGGAACTGGGCGTAGTCGATTTTGCCGGCCGCGTGCTCCTTGCGCGCCTCCCAGATGATGGTGCCCGAGCCGGTGCGCCGGCCCTTCCACCAGCCGTTGAGCATCGGTCCGCCCGAGAGCACGATCGCCGGCGTGTTGACGGTGGCAGCCGCCATGATCGCGGCCGGCGTGGTCTTGTCGCATCCGGTCGTCAGCACCACGCCGTCGAGCGGATAGCCGTAGAGCACCTCGACGAGGCTCAGATAGGCGAGATTGCGGTCGAGCGCCGCGGTCGGTCGCTTGCCCGTCTCCTGGATTGGATGCATGGGGAACTCGAACGCGATGCCGCCGGCATCGCGGATCCCGGCCCGCACCCGATGGGCCAGTTCGAGATGATGCCGGTTGCAGGGCGAGAGATCGGAACCGGTCTGCGCGATGCCGATGAGCGGCCGGCCCGAGGTGAGCTCTTCGCGGGTCAGGCCGTAATTGAGGTAGCGCTCGAGGTAGAGCGCCGTCATGCCGGGATTATCCGGATTGTCGAACCAGTACTGGGACCGCAGCATGCGCCGGCGCGGTCGTTCGCTGCCGTTGCCTTTGCCGGCGCCGTTCTGGGCCCTGTGGTCCGGTTTCCTGGACATACCGTTCTCCTGCTTGTCGGCCGCCGCCCCGGCTGCTTCTCAGATATGTCGGTTTGATTTCCATGCGAGGATGGGCTGAACTGCCGCGTCCCCGCAAGGGCATGGACGGACGCGGCGAGCGCGCCGGATCGCGGAACATACGAGAGGACAGATGCTGAAGACGATTGCCGCTTTCGATCGCATTGGAGAGGAAAACGCCTTTGCGGTGCTGGCGCGCGCCACCCAACTCGCCGGCCAGGGACGCGACATCATCAATCTGGGCATCGGCCAGCCCGATTTCCGCACCCCCGAGCACATCGTCGAGGCCGCCGTCAAAGCCCTGCGCGACGGGCATCACGGCTATACGCCGGCGGTCGGCATCCTGCCCTTGCGTGAAGCGGTGGCGGCCGACCTGCGCAAGCGGTTCGGCGTCGAGGTGTCGCCCGATTCCGTGATGATCATGCCGGGCGGCAAGCCGACCATGTTCATGTCGATCCTGATGTTCGGCGAGCCCGGCGTCGATATCCTCTATCCGGATCCCGGCTTTCCGATCTACCGCTCGATGCTCGAGTTCACCGGCGCGCGGCCGGTGCCGGTGCCGATCCGCGAGGAGAACGGTTTCGCGTTCTCGGCCGAGGAGACGTTGCGGCTCATCACCCCGCAGACGCGGCTTCTCATCGTCAACTCGCCCGCCAACCCAACCGGTGGGGTGACGCCGCGTCGCGAGGTGGAAAAGCTGGTCGCCGGGCTCGAGCGCTTTCCGGACGTCGCGGTGATGTCGGACGAGATCTACGATCACATGGTCTACGACGGCGAGGAGCACGTCTGTCTGCTCGCCTACCCGTCGCTGCGCGATCGTCTGATCCTGCTCAACGGCTGGTCGAAGACCTACGCGATGACCGGCTGGCGTCTCGGCTATGCGGTATGGCCGGGCAAGCTCTACGACTACGCGCGCAAGCTCGCGGTCAACCTGCATTCGTGCGTGAATGCCGCCGCGCAATATGCCGGGCTGGCGGCGCTGACCGGACCGCAGGACGCGGTCACCGCGATGGTTGCGGAATTCGACAAGCGCCGGAAGGTCGTGGTCGACGGATTGAACCGTCTGCCGGGCGTACGCTGCGCCATCCCGAAGGGCGCGTTCTACGCCTTCCCCAACATCACGGGCACCGGATGGAAGTCGAAGCCGCTTGCCGCGAGCCTGCTCGAAGAGGCCGGCGTCGCGATCATCGGTGGTCCGGACTTCGGCATTCTGGGCGAGGGCTACGTGCGGCTGTCGTATGCCAACTCGACCGAGAACATCCTGCGGGCGCTCGACCGCATGGGCGAGTTCCTCTCGACCCGCAAGGCGGCCTGAAAAGGCGCCT
>CAYVBN010000280.1:0-4249 GCA_964449645.1 uncultured Hyphomicrobiales bacterium | reverse complement strand
TGGGCCATGACGGGCAAGTATCTGGTCATCTCGGCGATGATCGGCCTGTTGGCGATTCTCTGAGCCGAGGGTCCTCTCTGAACCGAAGGTCCGCCGGCCGGCAGATATGGCGGATGTGAGATCGTCTCCGCGGAGGCGACGCGTCGCGCCTCAATGACGCGTGCCGTGCGGCGCCAAGGGCGGACCGTACCGCAGCGCCGCAGGTCCGTGGCGGTGCAAAATCAACTCGAAACTGCAGACCAGCCCCTCGGGACGGAAGTCGACCTGCGCGCTGCCGGGCGAGGCGCCGTGCTCGATCAG
This sequence comes from uncultured Hyphomicrobiales bacterium, assembly GCA_964449645.1. Lineage (GTDB taxonomy): Bacteria > Pseudomonadota > Alphaproteobacteria > Rhizobiales > Xanthobacteraceae > CAYVBN01. The sequence goes on along the minus strand of CAYVBN010000280.1, from coordinate 3,949 downwards.
CCGCATGCCGAACCCGCGGCCGGGTGGCGGCGTCACCGGCGGGCCGCCGCTCTCGCTCCAGTGCACAGAGAGCCGGGCCGGCTCCTCGCGCAACTGCCAGGCGATGCGAACCTGCCCGGAGGGGGTCGAGAGCGCGCCGAACTTTGCCGCGTTGGTCGCGAGCTCGTGGAACAGCATGGCGGCGGCCACCGCCTCGTTGGCGCCGATGAGGATGTCCTCGCCCATGAGGCTGCATTGCGCGGTCCGGCCGCCGCCGAACGGCTGCAGCACCTGTTCGAGCAGCGCGCGCAGGGAGGCGCCCTGCCAGTTCGTTTCGGTGAGCAGCGTGTGAGCGTGCGAGAGCGCGGCAAGACGCGCTTCGAACGCGGCATGGAACGCCTGCGGACTCTCCGAATGGCGCAGCGTCTGGGTCGAGATCGACTGGACGATGGCGAGCGTGTTCTTGACCCGGTGGCTCAGCTCGGCGAGCAGCAGGTTCTGCTGTTCCTCCATGTGCCGCCGGTATGCCAGTTCGCGTTGCGCCTCCTCGTAGAGTCGCGCGTTATCGAGCGCGATGGCGGCCTGCCCGGCAATGCCGACCGCAATGCGCTCGGCCGCGTCGCTGAACACGTCGGGCCGCCGATGCCCGAAGAACAGGCCGCCGACGATCTCGCCCGAACGGGAGATCACCGGGACCGCCAGATAGCTCGCGATCGAGACGTCGCCGGGTGCAAGCCCGAGGAACGCGCCGCGTGCGAGATGCGGGTCGGTGCGGAGATCGTGGCACCGGATCGCCTGCTGGGCGTCGAACGCTTCCCGCAGCCGGACCGGATTCGCCCGCAGCGCCGCCGCCCCGTAAACGTCGGTCGCCGTGCCGGCGAACGCGTGCTGCACGACGCGTCCGCTCTCGGGATCCGCCGCGTCATAGAAGAACACGCCGAGCGCCGCGCCCGTGAGCGCGGTGGCGGCATCGATCACGCTCTGGGCGACTGCGCGGGTGTCGAGATTGGCGGCGAGGCCCGCGCCCGTACGATTGAGGATTTCGAGCGTGCGGGTCTGCTCACGCAGTTCCTGCTCGCCGCGCCAGCGGCGGAGCGCCACGGCCGCTTCGTTCGCCGCCACGCGCAGCAGCATGCGCTCAGACTCGGTCGGGAAATCCGGCCGCAGCGACGCCGCGGTCAGCGTGATGCCGCGCTCGTTTCCGAGCGCCACGCAGAAGATGCGGAACACCCCCTCGCCGCCCGGATCGGAGATCTCGTAGAAGCCCGGCATCAGCCGTGCGGCGAGACCGTCGAGAAAAGCCGGACCGCCCGGCCGGTTGCTGCCCGGCCGCGCGCGCTTGATCTCGATGTGCGGCTCATGGCCGGTCCCGAGCGACACGCAGGCGAAATCGAGATCGAGCATGCCCAGAAAGGTGTCCGCGAGATCGGTGGCGATCTGCCTGTCGTCGGCCTTGATCCAGATGGCCGGAAAGGTCGAGATGGCGATCAGGTCGCGCAGGCAGCGCTGCAGCTCGGCCGGCGACCCAAGATTCGGAATCCCAGGCGGAAGGGAGGCAATGGCGTTCGGCATTCGCCCCTCTCAGCGAGCAGCCACGCGCACGCCGGAACGCGCGCCGGCATGCGGCGACATGCGGGCCACGAGCGTGGGCTTCCCTCGTTGCGGCGCGATGATCATGCCGGGCGCGACTCCAATCCGAATGCCGGCGAGGACATCGCCACGTGCAAAAGCGTCATCTGCTTGCCGTGAACGCCCTCGGGAATGGCTAACGCGACGGCGGAGCAACGAGTTCCGCGCGGCGGGGCCGCAGCAGGGTTTCGCCGCAGGCAGCGCAACACGCGGCAACCCGAAACGAATCCAGAGAAAACCGCTCCGGATGATGGCGCGTACCGGGGACCCGTCCGAGATCCGCCATCTGATCAATGCTGCACCGCATCCAAGGCAGCATGAAGCACGACCGGGACGATCTCAGGCGGAACGCGCGAGCGAGCCGCGCCGCCGCGCCAGGAGTTCGGGCGGCGCGCCGGTCAGCCGAGCTGCAGTTCCTTGAAGAAGTCGTTGCCCTTGTCGTCGATGACGATGAAGGCGGGAAAGTTCTCGACTTCGATGCGCCAGATCGCCTCCATCCCGAGCTCGGGATATTCGACGACCTCCACCTTCTTGATGCAGTGCTCGGCGAGGTTGGCCGCGACCCCGCCGATCGAGCCGAGATAGAAGCCGCCGTGCTTCTTGCAGGCCTCGCGCACCTGCGGCGAGCGGTTGCCTTTGGCGACCGAGACGAGCGAGCCGCCCGCCGCCTGGAACTGGTCGATGAAGGAATCCATGCGTCCAGCGGTGGTCGGCCCGAAGGCGCCCGACGCGTAGCCCTCGGGCGTCTTGGCGGGACCGGCGTAATAGATGGGATGGTTCTTGAAATAGTCGGGGAGCCCCTGCCCGCTTTCGAGCCGCTCGCGCAACTTGGCGTGCGCGAGATCACGCGCCACGATCATCGGCCCGGTGAGCGAAAGGCGCGTCTTGATCGGATGCTTCGTCAGCGCGGCAAGGATCTCCTTCATCGGCCGGTTGAGATCGATCTGCACGACCTCTCCGCCCAGGCGGCTCGCGTCGATCTCGGGCAGATATTTCGCCGGGTTGTGCTCGAGCTCTTCGAGATAGACGCCGTCGCGCGTGATCTTGCCGAGCGCCTGGCGGTCGGCCGAGCACGAGACGCCGAGCCCGATCGGCAGCGAGGCGCCGTGGCGCGGCAGCCGGATCACGCGCACGTCGTGGCAGAAGTATTTGCCGCCGAACTGCGCGCCGACGCCGAGCGACTGCGTCATGCGGTGAATTTCCTGCTCCATCTCGAGGTCCCGGAAGGCGTGGCCATCCTCCGAGCCCGAGGTCGGCAGGCCATCCAGATAGTGGCAGGAGGCGAGCTTGACGGTCTTCATCGTCAGCTCGGCCGAGGTGCCGCCGATGACGATGGCGAGATGATAAGGCGGGCATGCGGCGGTGCCGAGGGTGAGCACCTTTTCCTTGAGGAACGCCAGCATGCGGTCGCGCGTCAGGATCGAAGGCGTCGCCTGGAACAGAAAGCTCTTGTTGGCCGAGCCGCCGCCCTTGGCGACGAACAGGAACTTATAGGCATCCTCGCCCTCGGCGTAGATCTCGACCTGCGCCGGCATGTTCGAGCGCGTGTTCTTCTCCTCGAACATCGAGATCGGCGCGAGCTGCGAATAGCGCAGATTGCGCTTGAGATACGCATCGCGCGCGCCCTCGGCGAGCGCGGCTTCGTCGTCGCCCTCCGTCCACACGAGACGGCCCTTCTTGCCCATGATGATGGCGGTGCCGGTGTCCTGGCACATGGGCAGCACGCCACCCGCCGCGATGTTGGCGTTCTTGAGGAAGTCGTAGGCGACGAAGCGGTCATTATCGCTCGCCTGCGGGTCGTCGAGGATCGAGCGGAGCTGCGCCAGGTGCCCGGGCCGCAGCAGGTGATTGATGTCGGTGAAGGCCGCCTCGGCGAGCGCGCGCAGCGCTTCGCGGTCAATCATCACGATCTCCCGGCCCATGGCCTTCTCGACCCGCACGCCTTCGGTGCCGATCTTGCGATAGACAGTCATGTCCGCGCCGATCGGAAACAGCGGGGTGTGCCGATAGGGCGGGACGACCTGGGTCGGGGCGTTCATGGCGGACTCCGGGGAAATGGCGGAACGAGCGGGTTTTTACCGTGCGGCCACGCCCGGTGGAAGCGGGTCGGTGGCCCGGCCCCGCACCAGATCCCGATTGCCGAACCCGGCCGTCAGCGCGCGGGCGCAGGCCCCGCCAGCAGCACTCCGGCGTTCTGATAGATGTGCTTGAGTTCGGTGAAGTCGGCGAGCGCGTCGACACCGTGGAGGCGACCGAGCCCGCTGTGGCGATAGCCGCCCATCTCGGCCTCGGCGAACAGGCGGTTGTGATCGTTGATCCACACGGTGCCGTCTCGCAGGGC
>CAYVBN010000279.1:0-2299 GCA_964449645.1 uncultured Hyphomicrobiales bacterium | reverse complement strand
GCACGCGCGGCCGGCGCCGCCTGCGCACCGCCTCCGCCGCGTCGTTGTTGCGCGCTTGCCGTTGTCGCTGTCAGGGACAGGCACAGCGCAGCAGCAAGAAGACCGAACCCGAGTCTCGACATTGTATTGCTCCGCAACATCGCCCCCCAGGGACAAACGGCAACCCTCAACGCAGCGTTCGCGTTGAGGGTTCCTGCCGGAAGGTCCCGGATCCTGCGCGCGTCAAGTTTTCGGCGCGCAGAACGCCCGTTTATTTGTTTAAGTGCGAACTGTGAGGGCACGATGGCAGGGCGTCGCGCACGATGGCGACATCACGACGCGGCCACGTCCAGCTTTCGCGCTGCGAAAGCGCACAACACGCCAGCGTGCACTGCGGAAACGAGTCACGGAAAACGAGTGACGGAAGGTCACCGGAACGAGCAACGGAAGGACGAGACTCAGAAAACAAAAACGGCCGGCTCGTGCGAGCCGGCCGTTCTTGAAATCAGAACGTCTTTGCTGCTTACGGGCAGACGAGCTGACGCGGGCCAAGACGCCACACGCGATAATACTCGTCCCAGTAGCGCGGGCGCGTGTAGTAGCAGCCGGGGCCCGGCGCATAGGCCGGAGCCGGCGCCACGTAGGCCGGCGGGGGAGGCGGCGCCGAGTTGGCGATGGCCGAGCCAAGGATGGCACCAGCCGCCAAGCCGCCGACGACACCCGCGGCGACGCCGCAACCGCGGCAGCCAGCATCTGCCGTGGTCGGCACCACTGCCGTCGCTGCGGCGAGAGTCGTGGCCGCAGCGAGAGCGATCAGGACCTTCTTCATGGAGTTCTCCTCGATACGCGTCCAGCCACGCGCCGACGCGAAGTGATTGAATGTACCCTAGCCCTAAACTGAACTGCGTGAAATAGGTACGTAGAGTTTGGCTGAATTTTGGTGGGAAAACTATTGCTGCCGTTGTGTTTCTTTACGGTTACACGTTCGGGGCGCCCTGTTGTGGAGCGCCCCGTCTTTTCAACCGTAGCTCGTTTTCCCCCGACTCGGCGGACGGCCTCAGTAGCAGACGCGCACGCGCCGCCAGCGCCAGCCGTAGCCGTCCCAGAAGCGCTGGCCGCGCCAGTAGCAGGGACCGCCATAGGCGTAATAACCGGGACCGTAAGAGGGGTAATAATGCGGTCCGGCGATGGCCGAGCCGATAATGGCGCCGGCCGCGAGCCCGCCGATGATCCCGGCCGCGACCCGGCCGCCGCGCGCATCCGCCTGGGTGGGCGCAGCGAGGGCTGCTACCGCGATGGTGCCCGCCGCTGCAAGCGTGGTCAGAGTTTTCGTCATGACGAACCTCCATTGCGGGTCCATTGACCACCCGGTCAACGGCTTGCCGTGCCTGAAGGTTCCATTATTGGCGCTGAACGGGCCATGAACGACTTGGCCCAATTCTAGTCATTATTGCGCTGGAGCCGACGCTTGCCGCCTTGTGCTTTGCGAAACGTCTGTTCATCTCCGGTTCATCTTGGGGGCGGGGGAGTTCAACGAAGCACCCTGCCGGCCGGGTCCGGTCTGGTCCCCGCCGTGTGGCGGGACCAGCCGGTAGCATCGTCCCGTTCACAAGGACCGGTTGCTCGCCTTCACGGCCTCGGCATCGACATAGACCTCGCTGCCCATTTGCCGGAACTTCTCCGACATCTGCGCCATGCCTTGCTCTCTGGTGACGGTCCCTGTCGCGCCTTCGGCGCTCCACGCCTCTTGGTCATTAAGGGTCGCCGCGTAATCGCGCACGTCCTGCGTGATCTTCATCGAGCAGAACTTCGGTCCACACATCGAGCAGAAATGGGCGACCTTGTGCGCGTCCTTGGGCAGCGTCTCGTCGTGATACTCGCGCGCCGTATCGGGATCGAGCGACAGGTTGAACTGATCGATCCAGCGGAATTCGAAGCGCGCGCGCGAGAGCGCGTCGTCGCGCAACTGCGCGGCCGGATGGCCCTTGGCGAGATCGGCGGCGTGCGCCGCGATCTTGTAGGCGATCACGCCTTCCTTCACGTCGTCGCGGTCGGGCAGGCCGAGATGCTCCTTCGGCGTCACGTAGCAGAGCATCGCGGTGCCGAACCAGCCGATCATCGCAGCGCCGATCGCCGAGGTGATGTGGTCGTAGCCCGGCGCGATATCGGTCGTGAGCGGGCCGAGCGTGTAGAACGGCGCCTCGCCGCATTCCCTGAGCTGCTTCTCGACGTTGATCTTGATCTTGTGCATCGGCACGTGGCCGGGGCCCTCGATCATCACCTGGCAGCCCTTGTCCCACGCCACCTTGGTCAGTTCACC